>CAYTPO010000141.1:0-16393 GCA_964439815.1 uncultured Thiotrichales bacterium | reverse complement strand
TGGGCCTTGGTGTTCACTTCCCTGTGGTCTGGATACCGGCTTCCCTGCCGGTATGACGGGTAATGGTTTGGTACCTGGTTTTGCTTTGATAGGTTGGGATACCTGGTTGTGCTCTGGCATTAGTGCATCCGCTATTCCTGCCGGGATGCGGGAATCCATGCGTCATGGATGGCAGCTGCGCTGTTTGGGCCTTGGTGCTCACTTCCCTGTGGTCTGGATACCGGCTTCCTTGCCGGTATGACGGGTAATGATTTGGTACTTGGTTGTGCTCAGGCATTAGTGCATCCGTCATTCCTGCCGGGATGCGGGAATCCATGCGTCATGGATGGCAGCTTCGCTGTTTGGGCCTTGGTGCTCACTTCCCTGTGGTCTGGATATCGGCTTCCCTGCCGGTATGACGGGTAATGGTTTGGCACCTGGTTTTGCTTTGATAGGTTGGGATACCTGGTTGTGCTCAGGCATTGGTGTATCCGTCATACCACTCCCCGAATCAGGCCTGGTTCGCTACTGAATCAAATCGTGATCACGTCTGCTTCGACGATTGGGCTGATGTCGGCCTCATAGTCCACGCCGTCGATGCCGAAGCCGAAGAGTTTGAGGAATTCTGCCTTGTAGCCGGCGTAGTCGGTGAGTTCGAAGAGGTTGTCGGTGGTGACTCTGGGCCAGAGTTCGCGGCAGGTCTGTTGTACGTCGTCACGCAGTTCCCAGTCGTCGAGGCGGTAGCGGTTCTGTTCGTCGATGCGGGCGCTGTCGCCGTAGAGTGCGGTGCGGTAGAGGCGGTTGATCTGTTCGATGCAGCCTTCGTGCAGGTTTTTCTCTTTCATGATTTTGAAGACCATGGCGAGGTACAGCGGCATGACGGGGATAGCGGCGCTGGCCTGGGTGACGACGGATTTGAGGACGGCGATATTGGCCTGGCCCCCAATTTCCTTCAGCGATTCATTGAGTGCGGTCGCGGTGTCGTCGAGGTGCTGCTTGGCCTTGCCCAGCGCACCTTCCCAGTAGATGGGCCAGGTAATGTCCGTACCGACATAGCTGTAGGCGACGGTCTTGCAGCCACTGGCGAGTACTCCGGCATCCCGGAGTGCGTGAATCCACAGCGACCAGTCTTCACCGCCCATGACGGTTACGGTATTGGCGACTTCCTCTTCGGTGGCCGGTTCGATCTCGGCTTCGATGATGGTGTCCTTGTTGGTATCGATGGCGGTGGCGCGGAATGGTTTGCCAATGGGCTTGAGCACCGAGCGGACGACTTCGCCGCTGTCCGGCATCTTGCGCACCGGGGAGGCGAGGGAGTAGACAACGAGGTCGATCTGTTCCAGGTCGGATTTGATCAGGTCGATGACTTTTTCCCGCGCGGCGTTGGAGAAGGCGTCACCGTTGAGGCTTTTGGCATACAATCCGGCTTCATGGGCGGCCTTGTCGAAGGCGGCGGCGTTGTACCAGCCGGCTGAGCCGGTGCGTTTTTCGCTGGGGGGCTTTTCAAAGAAGACGCCGATGGTGGCTGCGTCCGAGCCGAAGGCGGCCGTGATGCGCGATGCCAGCCCATAGCCGCTGGAGGCACCGATGACCAGTACGCGTTTGGGGCCATTTTCGACAGGGCCATTGGCTTTGGTGATGTCGATCTGTTCCTGCACGTTGTGGGCGCAACCGGCGGGGTGCGCCGTGGTGCAGATAAAGCCGCGAATTTTAGGTTGAATGATCATCTGGTCAGAAATCCCGCTGAAAAAAGTGCTAAAGATACCGCTTTTTGCCGGGTTGCAACAGGGGAGCCAAAAGGAGGGTGGGGTGTGAAGCTTGAAGACAGTGTCGATCTGCTACGCCGCTTGCAGGCCTGCAAGCTGGATGTGACGGCGCGCGATCCGCGGTGGTGGCCGGACAGCGGCTCTTTTCGCATGGTGGTGGGTGCAATCCTGACGCAGCAGACGCGGTATCAGAAGGTCGAGGAGTCACTGCAGCGTTTGCAGGCGGTGGGTGAGATCTCCCCGGAGCGGCTACTGACCATGGAGGCGGAGCAGTTGCGTCAGTGTATCCAGCCCAGTGGATTCTACCGGGTCAAGGCGGGGCGGCTGCAATGGCTGGCGCGGAATCTGCTGGAGGTTTTTGGTGATTTCGAGACTTTTCAGCGGCAGGTCGATCGGGAGTGGTTGCTGCGCCAGCAGGGCGTCGGTAATGAAACGGCCGATGCAATCCTCTGCTACGGTTGCCACCGTGAAGCAATGGTCGTGGATGCCTATACCGAGCGGCTGCTGCGGTCATTCGGACTGAGATTCCGGGGATATCTGCCGCTACAGGCGTGGCTGGCGGATGGCATTGAAAAGGGGTGGGATGAAGTGCAGCAGCTGCTGCCGGGAAAATCGCTGGCCGAGGTTCATGCGCTCTACCACGGCCTGATCGTGGAATATGCCAAGCGCCATTCACATGGAAAAACTATCGATGTTGCAGCGCTCAGTCACGCTTCTTCTGGCGCCTGAGCGTGGCCAGGATGACGTCGAGCATCCCTTCTTCCTTCTCTTCATCGCCGGTATCGCAGTTGTAGGTGGCAAACAGCAGTAGTTCACCCTGCCTGAGATACCACTCTCGCCAGAATACACCGTCGTCCTCGTAGCTCAGCTCGATACCGGAAAAATCGCCAATGGTGGTTTTCTCCGGGTGGGCGCCTTTTTCCAGATGCTCATCGGTAAGCGCCATCAGATCGTCGTCGCTGATGATTTCGGGTTGGAGTGAGGCGCTGATTTCCAGCATGCCGGGACCGTTGGGGTGATAGATGGAAACGCATTCCTCTTCGGTTTCACTGATCCAGTCGTCCGGCAGATTGATCTGCCAGTTTTCTTCGTGATGTTGCTGCATTTTCCCGAGGCCTCTGGTGGGTTTTACAAACAGTGAGTGTAGCGTAAAAACAACGCTGAGCAAGGACGGATTGTTGCGGGTGAAATTGCCCGAAGTGGAAATACTTGCCTGCGGCTGTTTTTATCTAAGAAGCTGTTTTATAAGCGTAAAGCGTGTGTGGGGCCGGGCTGAAAAAGGTGATGCAAGTCCGGATAACCCTACTTTTCTTTACTAAATATGACAGTTTTGTGACAATCTTAAAGCCCGATGGATCCGGGCGCGCCTGGAGCCTGTCGGGCTTAACCGTCATCCAGGATTTTACAGCCAAATGGCGTTAAATCCGACAGGCTCCTAGACAAAAAAATCGTGCTGCATTTGGCGCGTAAAAAACAATCATGCCTGCAATGGCCATCCCCCTCTCAACCCCCTGTCCGGAGTGAGTCTATGGAACTCGAAAAAATCGCTGAAATCGAATATGCCACCTGGGTTGGGCGCAAGGAATTGTTCCGTCTTGGAACAGCGCTCCTGTTTATCATCGGCATTATGCTGTTCACCATCTCACGGAGCGGAGAGGTTAGTCATCTGTTGGTCGTTGCCGCCATGATTGGTGGCTACATGGCCCTGAATATTGGTGCTAATGATGTGGCCAACAATGTAGGCCCTGCAGTTGGCTCGCGTGCGTTGACCCTGACCGGTGCCATTCTCATCGCCATGATCTTCGAAGGTGCCGGTGCCCTGATTGCCGGTGGCGAAGTGGTTGGTACCATCAAGAAGGGCATTATCAATCCGGATCTGATTGCCAATACCGATGTGTTCGTCTGGGTAATGATGGCGGCGTTGCTGGCGGGAGCGTTGTGGCTCAATCTGGCAACGGCATTTGGTGCGCCCGTATCGACAACCCACTCCATTGTGGGTGGCGTACTGGGAGCGGGCATTGCTGCCGGCGGCTGGGGTATTGCCGACTGGGGCAAGATGAGCCAGATTGCGGCCAGCTGGGTTATTTCACCGGTCCTGGGAGGGATCATTGCGGCCGGTTTTCTCTATACGGTCAAGCGAACGATCACCTATCGCAAGGACAAGATAGCGGCCGCCAAACGCATGGTGCCGGTGTTGATCGGGATCATGGCCTGGGCCTTTGGCGCCTATCTGATGCTGAAGGGTTTCAAGAAAATCTGGAAAATTGATCTGACGACAGCGCTGCTTATCGGGGCTGCCATTGGTCTGGCAGTCTACTTTATTTCCCTTGCGCTGGTCGCCCGTGGTGCCAGGGGGCTGGAGAATTCCAAGCAGAGCGTCAACAGCATGTTCACCATTCCGCTGATCTTTGCCGCAGCATTGCTGAGTTTTGCGCATGGGGCCAATGACGTGGCCAATGCGGTCGGTCCACTGGCAGCCATCAATGATGCGTTGACAAGCGGAGAGATTGCCAAGAAGGCCGCCATACCGTTATGGGTCATGATGGTGGGTGCCATCGGCATTGCAATCGGGTTGGCGCTGTATGGGCCAAAGCTCATCAAGACGGTGGGCTCGGAGATTACTGAGCTGAATCAGACACGCGCATTCTGCATTGCGTTGAGCGCTGCAATCACCGTCATTATTGCAACACATTTCGGGTTGCCGGTCAGCTCCACTCATATTGCGGTCGGGGCCATTTTTGGTGTCGGCTTTCTGCGTGAGTATCTCAAGGCAACTTATGCCCGCATGGTGCATGAGATCGAGCTGCATCATCAGGGTGCCGAGCGTGCAGAGGTGGAGGCTTTTCTGGCGAAATTTGAAACTGCCTCGCTGAATGAGAAATGCGAGATGCTGCAACAGCTGAAAAAGCACAAGGCCACCGTGGAACTCACCAAGAAAGAGCGCAAGTCACTGAAAAAGACCTATACGCATGAGCTGGTCAAACGCTCCGCGCTGCTGAAAATTGCGGCAGCCTGGGTGATTACCGTTCCTGTATCCGGTGTCATGGCGGCTGTCCTCTATTTCACCATTCGGGGTATGATGCTGTAGGCTGGAAAAGTGGCTGGTACTCCATCGAGTCGGGTTTGATGGCGTATCAGGCCGGATTCAGGTATCAGTTTGCCGATGATCCGGCCGTCGAGGACGATGGCTTGGCTGGCAACCCGCCCGGAGCCGGTTTTTTTGAACCTTGACGGGTGCCAACCAGGGACAGGCGCCCGATTTGTTTTTGTTCGCAGGGAGAACGCATGCTACGCAAGACGCTATTACCTTCGATATTGCTGGTGCTGGCTTATGGCTTCTGGGTCAGTCCGGATTTCAAGGTCATTGCGGCTGGCGTGTCGATCTTCCTGTTTGGCATGTTGTCGCTTGAACAGGGTTTCCAGGCATTTACCGGCGGCACCCTGGAGCGGATTCTGCGCCGCGTTACCTCCAGCCGGTTGAAGAGCCTCAGCTTTGGTGTTGTCAGCACGACGCTGATGCAGTCCAGCTCCCTGGTTTCGGTCATTACCATCTCCTTTCTCAGTGCTGGCCTGATCACGCTGGGTGCGGGTATCGGCATTATCTTTGGTGCCAACTTGGGCACCACGACCGGCGCCTGGCTGATTGCCGGCTTTGGCCTCAAGGTCAAGATCTCTGCCTATGCGATGCCGATGCTGGTGTTTGGTATCGTGTTGATCTTCCAGTCCTCCAAGAAGCTCAAGGGAATCGGCTATATCCTGACCGGGCTGGGCTTTCTGTTTCTGGGCATCCATTACATGAAAGAGGGGTTCGAGGCCTTCCGCGATACCATCGATCTGGCGCAGTTCTCGGTGGGTGGCTACAAGGGGCTGTTCATCTTTGTTGCCATCGGGATTGCGGCAACGGTCATCATGCAATCCAGCCATGCGACTCTGGTGCTGATCATTACCGCGCTGGCGGCGCAGCAGATCTCCTATGATAATGCGTTGGCGTTGGCCATCGGTGCCAATGTAGGCACTACCATTACCGCAATCCTGGGTTCGCTGAGTTCCAATGAGGGTGGTAAGCGACTGGCGGGCGCGCATCTGATCTTCAATCTGGTGACCGGTTTGCTGGCGATTGCGCTGATCTATCAGCTGGTGGATCTGGTCAATTGGGTTGCCGACAATGTCGGTATTGCCGAGGACAATCACACTCTGAAGCTGGCCGTCTTTCATACCATCTTTAACCTGATGGGCATTCTCATCATGCTGCCCTTCATCAATCCTCTGGTGAAATTTCTGGAAAGGGTATTGCCGGACAAGCGTCCAGATCTCGATCAGCCAAAATACCTGTCGGATGCGTCTGCCGAATTTCCCGATACCGCCATCGAGGCGGTGCGCAAGGAGACGCTGCGTGTCTATGAAGCTGCGCTGCGGATCATCATCGGGACCTTGGGGCTTAAACCCGACGATCTGTTTTCGTCATCCAATCTGAAAGAAATCGTCGCCGAGCAGCCCAGTGTACCGGCCTATGATGTAGATGCGGAATATGAAAAACACATCAAGCCCATCTACAGTGCAATCATCGCGTTTATCAGTGATACCGCGTTTTCCCGGCGCGAAGAGCAGACTTCGAGCCTGCAGTGGCTGCGGGATGCCAACCGGCAGGTTGTCGAGGCGGTAAAGGACACCAAGCATCTGCAAAAAAATCTGCTGCATTATGTCGGTTCGGACAATATTCCCATGCATAACGCCTATAATGAAATCAGGGCAGAAATTGCAGAGACTATCCGGGAGCTGGAGCACATGCGGCTGGAAGGTGGCGATGCGATGGACATGCTGTCGCTGGATGCGATCAAGCTGATGATCGATGAAGGGCAGGATCGGATCAATGCGCTGATGACGGAATTGATCGGGCGGCGCGAGATCACGCCCGAGATGGGATCATCGCTACTGAACGACAGCACCTATGCCTACAATATTTCCATCAATCTGGTGCGGGCGGCAGAGAAGCTCTTTGTTACCGAAGAGGACGAGTTGGTTCATGCGGCGCGTGGTGTTCTGCTGGATCGGGGAGAACGCGCCGAAGCCATGGAGCATGAGGCCGAATCTGCTGCCCGGCAATAACGTAACTACTTCACTGAGTAGTTACGCAATAACAATGTGTGATCGTTGCAGTGCCCCGTTGTAGCGAGCAGCTGTCCCGCGCTGGAACAATCCAGTAGGGAGCTTGGCTGTGGAATCCCTGGAGTAGTCGAATGAAACCCTCAAAACTCGTAAAGAAACTGAAAGGCCTGCTGAACTTCGAGGAGCAGAAACGGCAGCGGCATCGTGATGAGCTGCAACAATTGCTCAAGCAGATGAAGAAAAAGGAAAAGTCCCTGAAGGAAAAGCTGGCGGCAGAAACCGATCCTTCACGCAGGAACCGGCTCGAAAAGGAGGTCGGTATTCTGCATGCCCAGCGCAAGAAGGGGTTGAAGGTCTTCAAGGCGCTGGAGGCGAAAGACTGACCGACCCCTGTTGCCTGGCCGGTGGTTCGGGGCGTGTATCAGTCGTCGACCACTTCGCCGCCAAAGAACTCCAGCACGCGGGGAACGAAGCGGGCAAATTCCAGCGTCATCAATGTGAAGTCGGCATCGAATTGCGCGGCTGCATCGGCTTCACCCTTGTCAGCGGCGGCTTCGACCAGCTCGTCGCTGTATTTCAGTTTCTTGATGCTGAGGTCTTCAGCGAGTACGAAGGAGAGTTTTTCGTCCCAGGTCATTCCCAGTTTGACGGCCCGTTTACCCGCATCCAGATGTGCCCTGATTTCATCGCTGCCCAGATCCTGCCGGCGGCAGCGAACGATTCCCCCTTCGTCACCCGGCTCGATCAGCTCGCATTCGTCGCCGATCTCGATATCGGCAGGGGCATCGGCCGGTGAGGTGAGCCACAGCGTCAATGTATCGGCCGGTGCATGCTGTACCTGTGGCAGGATCAGGGGGGTATCGACCAGCGTCTTGTGCAGCAGGGTGGTGAATTCATCGGCCTTGCCGGCGCTGGAGGCATCGACGATCAATAGTGACTGTGCCGGCAGAATGATGGCCCAGGTGCAGGCCGAACGGGTAAAGGCCTTGGGAGTCAGATCCAGAATGACCTCGTCCTTGATGGTATCGCGCTCTTTCTTGCGCACCTTGCGCATTTCCGCCTCTTCGATCGCGTCTACCTTCTCATTGACAAAGTCGCGGATGACGCTGGCAGGCAGGATGCGTTCCTCTTTTTTCATGCAGATCATCAGGGCGCCAGAGCCGGCGTGAACCAGCATGTCGCTGAGCTTGCCCATTGGGGAGGTCCAGCCGATACTGCTGAGCTGGTGGCTGCCGCAGGGGGCAAACCGGGTGCTTTCAAGCGCTTCTTCCAACGCTTCGGCGCTGGCGGTGAAAGGCTTTTGCAGGCGATAGAAAATCAGGTTTCTGAACCACATGGATGTTGTCCCCGTTGTGTGAAGCTGCGCGAGTCTACCGGATCGGGGGACTAATAACACTCTTGACAACAGGGCGACAAACGGCGTCTATTGCAGCGGTCTGCATGAGGAGTCGGGAGAGTGATGAGCAAGCGTTTTACCCCTCGCTATGGCGGTCGGCTGCTCGATGCCGTCAGGGATGGGCTGGGATTGATTGAAGTGGTCGAGCGTGGTGATATCCGGAGTCTGCATTTCGGTAATTCGATCGAGCAGAGCAGCTATGTCCCGGATGCGCCTGACTGGCTGCAGTTTGGCTACTATCGCAAACTGATGTTTGCCACGGCCCTCCATATCAATCCGGTTCGTGTGCTATTGCTGGGACTGGGGGCCGGTGTGATTGCGCGTTATTTGCTGAGCCATTTGCATCCGCTGAGGCTGACGGCCGTGGAATACCGGGAGGCTGTGGCGGATATGGCCTATTCCTACTTTGGGCTGCCGCAGGATTCCCGCCTGGATGTCTATATTGCGACTGCCGGACAGTTTCTTGAGGAATTCGAGCGTGAGTGGGATGTCATCATTGTCGATCTGTATGATGCGGAAGGCTTGAACGAAGAGCCGCGGCAACGGCGCTTTCTAGATGCTTGCTGCAATCGTCTGGCTGCTCACGGGGTTGTTGCCATCAATCTCTGGCGCTCGGATCCGGATGAATATGTTTTCATGCTGCGACAGTTGCGTCAGGTCTTTGCCGATCGCATCCTGCTGGCGGATGCCGATGATGCCAATACCGTGGCCTATTGTTTTCACGATGAGGTTCCCGACCTCGCATCCGAACTACTGCTAGCCAGGATTCGAGAGCGTGCCGCGGTCTTGAATTTTGATGGCAGCGACTTTCTTGATCGTATCCATCACCCGGATGGGCGACAGAAAAACTGAGAGTTGCCGCAAGGAAAAACTTTAGTGAGTTACCTACACTTGTCGACAGATGATCTGGTTCAGGCGACAAAAGGCCGTATTCGGGTTTTTTGTTTTGTACCTCTGTTCCTTAATGGTGTTTGCTTCAAGCGCAGTGCGGGAGTTGCATCCCGTTAACGAGACTTCCGGTTATTCGTGACCATGTTTTGCAGGCATTGCAAGTCTTGTTTGAGCTATTACCTATCTCGTCGTTCCAGTCTTGATCGCCTGGGCCAGCTCATCCTCTCTTTACAGGCTACCCGCCATCGGATTTGTTGGCGGGTCATGCCGATCTTCCCAGTCTTGCAGGTTATGCTGCTGAGCGAATTCTGCTCTGGGCAATGAATTCCTGCGCGCGCTTGCCGATGTTTTCCGATTGCTCCGAGGTTTTGTCGATCAGGTGGATGCTGTGTTGCAGTGTTTCGTTGATGTTCTGGATATTCTCTGCCAACTTCTCGATGCCAAGAGCCTGCTCCTTGCCGGAAATGGAAATCTGTGAGATCAGTTTGCTGACGTTCTTGACTTCGGCAACCACATCCTGCATCGCCGTATTGGAAAGGTTGATCATGTCGGAGCCGTCCCTGACCTTGTCGATGCTGTCCTCGATCAGTTTCTTCACCTCTGATGCCGCTGCAGTGGTGTGCTGCGAGAGGCTTCTCACTTCGTCGGCGACCACGGCAAATCCCTTGCCCTGATCACCTGCGTGGGCCGCTTCGACCGATGCATTGAGCGCAAGGAGATTGGTTTTGAAGGCGATTTCATCAATCACGGTAATGATGTCGGCGATCTTTCGCGTTGACTCGTTGATGGCCGACATGGCGTCTACGGCATTGTTCAATGCCACCTGGCTTTTTTCTACCTGTGCCATCACGCAGATGGACATGTGGTCCGCATCCAGCGCATTTTGCGCGTTATTCTGCACCAGGCTGTTGATTTTGGTGATATTGACCACGGACTCTTCCATCGAAGCCGCCGACCCCTGAAATCGGTGGGACAGCTGGTCGAGCTTCGCCACCAGTTTCAGCAGTTTGAGCACGGTGTCGTTTGAGTCCACCATGTCGAAACCCAGCTTGATCTGGATCATTCGCAGCTGCTTCATGACGGTACCGACTTCGTCGTTGCGCCGGGTGTCGACCCAATCGAAAAAATTGCCTTCCAGCAGACTCTGCAACTTGGATGAGATGCAGGCCAGTGGTCGGGTTATCTGCTTGTTGATCCAATGACCGCCAAGGAGCATGGGAACAAGTGGGAGTAACAGCAGGCCAAGGACGATGGCCGCATTGGCATTGCTCGCCCAGGCGATGATGGCCAGAAACTGCAACGCTGCCATGGTGGCACCAAGGGCCGCCAGCTTTTTTCGCAGAGTGTATTTCCTGCTGGATGCAGGTGCCTGCCGGGTCACCGATTCGGGGGTGTTCTTGAGCGTTGCGAACAATTTTTTGGCTTCTTCGATCTGCTGCTCGGTTGGTTTGGTGCGTACCGACATGAAACCGATGATCTTGCGCTGATTGAAGATGGGGGTGACATTGGCATAGACCCAGTAGTGGTCGCCATTCTTTGTCCGGTTCTTGATGACACCGGACCAGGGCTCGCCGCTGGTAATGGTGGCCCACAGGTCTTCGAACAGGACGGCAGGTGTATCAGGATGTCTGACGATGTTATGGCTGTTGCCACAGAGTTCGTTTTCGGAATAGCCGCTGAGTTTGATAAGATTGCCGTTGCAAAAGGTAATGATCCCTTCAGGCGTGGTTTTGGATACGAGAATGGTGCCTTCGGCCATCGGGATTTCTCGATGGGTCACAGGATAGTTGGCTTTCAAAGTGATGCCTCCGTGCTGATTGCAAGCGCCCTTTAGTGGGACAGATTCGACTGTTTCTGGCTGCAGAGTTTAATTGTCTGCAACGCTTTTGTTCATGGGAGGAGTCTAAAGCCATTTGCCGGCAGGGTAATCTGCATTCATTCACATATCCATTGAGGTTTCCCGGGTGGCTTTTGTTTCGCCAAGGAGGTCACAGCGGTGTTTTCGTGGAGCGACAAGTTATGACAAGTATCGATAGTGATTCCCTCCTTTCGGAGGTGGATGTTTCCGAGCGTCTGGAGCCCCTGGGGCTGGCGAATCGTCTGGTTGTGGATGAGCTGAAGCCGCTGCTTCCAGGTCTGATCAAAGCCTATCTGACGTTGAAGGATGCACCCGAAACACGCAAGACTCACCTGTTTGGTGGGCGGTATGAAAATATCTATATCGACCGTTCCCGGCTTCCTGAACTGGACAAGGTATTGAAGGTGGCCGTTGCGGCAGCGAGCACTGTCGCCAAGATCCGCGAGCCGCTGCAGGTAGGGTGCTGGTTCAATGAGATGCAGCCGGGGCAGGAAACCACGCTGCATACTCATGATGATGATGACGAAGTGCTGTCCGGCGTCTTCTATGTGACCGTGCCGGAAAATTCCGGTGATCTGCTGTTGGTCGATGGGGATGAGCAGATTGCCATCCCGCCGGTGGAAAGCGCATTTGTCTTTTTCTCACCCAGGTTGCCGCATGCCGTTGGTAAAAACCGGTCCGAGGTCATGCGGCTCTCCATCGGGATGAACTTCGGCATACCCGAGCGGGATTGAAGGGTGCGCAGATGCGTGAACCATGGTTCACGCATAAACACGCATGCAGCGGTTACTTGCCTTGCTGCATTCCCTGAAACAGGTTCTGCAGAAACTCCTGACCTTCCGGGGGAATACTCTGCATCATTTGCTGCATTTCGTTCATCGCTTTGCCCATTTCCTGCTGCATGGTGGTGTGCCGGTAATCGGCAGGCATCTGGAACAGTTTCGGATCGAGCTTGGCGTGGGTGTCGATGCTGGTGGTTTCGCTTTCGACACTGCCATCGCTGTCGATGCTTTTCAGTGGGATGCCAAGTGAATCCGCCTTTTGCATCAGATCCTGCTCGGCGATATCACAGGGATCCTGCATGGCATGCACAGCCGCAGCCATCCCTTGGGGCATCAACGAGTCCAGGTTGACCAGCTTTGTCGAAGCGTGCATCAGCTTCTTGATGTCCTTGTTCCGGACGGCCTTGGCGGAGATGAATTCTGTACCACAGGTCTGACCATTGGCGGTTACCACATACTTTACCGTCGGATAACCGGCAACCTTCGGCCCCTTGCCTTGCTTCTTGATAACCACTTTTACGGTGGCCGGCGTTTTGGCCGCTTTGCCGGACTTGTTCAGATCGAAGTCCATGATTGTCTTCTCTTCCTTGTTGATCATGTGGATCTGGCCGGTTTTCAGGTTAAACAGCTGATAATCCGACTCTCCGGCCGACTCCATGCGAGCCCAGTCACCGTGGATCATCACCTTGTCTTCTCCGTCGCCGTAGCTCCTGGTCTTGATAACGGTATCAGCGAGAGCGGGCAATGTTGTTCCCAGAAGCAGTAGCGTTGTCAATGTTGTTGTCTTGCGCATCATTAATTGTCTCCAGATGACGGTTTCAGTTGTGGATGAGTATATGCTTGCGCGGGATAATTAATGTGATCAGTCTAACGGAATACCGTATGAAAGAAGAGGTTGTGCTGGTTCATGGTATCTGGATGACCGGGCTGGAAATGGCACTGCTCGGTCGCAGGATACGGGCATCGGGATATCGTGTCCGGCAGTTCAGGTATCGCAGTCTCAGGCAGACGCCGGCGGAAAACGCTGCGCTGCTGAATCACCTCCTGCAATCGCTGGATGCCGATATCGTACATCTGGTTGCGCACAGTCTGGGCGGCATTGTCGTCATGCATCTGTTCGATCGTTTTCCGCTGCAACGACCCGGAACGGTCGTCATGTTGGGCTCGCCGCTGCGGGGCAGTGCCATAGCGCGGAACTATTCCCGCTTTTCTCTGCTGCGCCCGTTGCTGGGGCGGAGCGTCGTGCGCGGTTTGCTGGGTGATGTGCCGCGCTGGAAGGGAGCGCGTCGTCTCTGCATGATTGCCGGTAACCGGGGGTTTGGTATCGGCAAGTTGCTGCCCGGATCGCTGCCTGAACCCAATGATGGCACGGTGGCGCTGGAAGAGACGCGGGATCCTGCCGTGAATCAGCATCTGGAAGTCCCCTACAGCCATTTTGCCATGCTGTTTTCCCGGCGAATCGCCGATGAGGTCACAAGTTGCCTCAGAGACGGAAAGTTTTTGTGATAAAATGCCATGATTTTGCACCGGAGAATCAAACCATGGCTGGACACAGTAAATGGGCCAATATCAAGCACAAGAAAGCCGCAAACGACAAGAAGCGCGCCAAGGTATGGACCAAGCTGATTCGGGAGATCACCGTTGCAGCCAAGGAAGGCAAGACATCGGACCCCAATGCACATCCCCGATTGCGACTGGCATGGGACAAGGGGTTGGCGGCCAACATGCCCAAGGATACGATCGAGAAGGCGGCCAAGCGTGGTGCCGGTGAAACCGAGGGCGCCAACTATGAAGAGGTCACCTACGAAGGCTATGGCCCGGGCGGCGTTGCAGTCATGGCAGCCTGTTTGACGGACAATCGCAATCGCACCGTCTCCGAAGTGCGCCATGCCTTTACCAAGGCGGGTGGCAATCTGGGCACCGATGGCTCGGTCAACTACATGTTCACCAAGACCGGCATCATCAGCTATGGCCCCGGAGCGGATGAAGATGCGATCATGGAAGCGGCGCTGGATGCCGGTGCCGAAGACATCATTACCAACGAGGATGGCTCCATCGATGTGCTGACCACTCCGGCGGAGTACCAGAGCGTCAAGGATTCACTGGAGGCAGCCGGTCTGACGGCCGACAATGCCGAAGTCACGCTGCGCCCCGATACTCTGTCGCCACTCGATGTCGATACGGCCGAAAAGGTCATGCGCATGATCGACAATCTGGAAGACCTCGACGATGTACAGGAGGTCTACACCAATGCCGATATCCCTGATGAGGTGCTGGAAGGCAACGGTTGATCCGGGGCGATGATGATCCGTATTCTGGGGATCGATCCGGGTTCGAGGATTACCGGTTACGGCATCATCGATAGCGACGGGCGCTACAATCGCCATGTCAGCAGTGGCGCCATCCACGTCAAGGGCGACTCCCTGGCCGAAAAGCTCGGCCTCATCTACCGTGAAATCAGTGATGTGATCGAGGATCACCATCCCCGGCAGATGGCGATCGAAAAGGTCTTCATGGCGCGCAGCGCCGATTCCGCCCTGAAGCTGGGGCAGGCGCGTGGAGCTGCCATCTGTGCCGCCGTTATCATGGAGCTGCCGGTGGCCGAGTACACCGCCAAGGTCGTCAAGAAATCGGTGGTCGGTACCGGCGGTGCAGACAAGGAGCAGGTACAACATATGGTGAAAATGATGCTCAATCTACAGGGAAAATTACAGGCCGATGCTGCCGATGCGCTGGCCGTGGCGCTGTGCCATGCCCACACGGCCTCCTCCAACAGCCGCCTGGCGCAGCTGAGGGCGCGGTCGTGATCGGTCGGATCCAGGGCAAACTGTTGCTGAAGAAGCCACCGGAATTGCTGATCGATGTCGGCGGGATCGGTTATGAAGTGCAGGCGCCGATGTCCACCATCTTCGATCTGCCGGAGACTGGGCAGGGCGTCACGCTGGTGACGCATTTTCATGTGCGTGAAGATGCCCAGATTCTCTACGGCTTTCTCACCGAAGCCGAGCGCAGCCTGTTTCGGCTGCTGCTCAAGGTGAATGGAGTGGGCGCCAAGATGGCGCTGGCAATTCTCTCCGGAATGAATCCGCAGGAGTTTCGTGTCTGTGTGCTCAATGGTGACCAGGCATCGCTGATCAAGCTGCCGGGTATTGGCAAGAAGACGGCCGAGCGGCTGATCGTCGAGATGCGCGATCGGGTGGAGAGTGTCGATATGCCGGCCACGGCCATGACCGCCAGCGTGGTTTCGGCAGCAACTGCCGAGTCACCGGAGACCGAGGCGGCGCAGGCTCTCGAAGCCCTGGGATACCGGCCGCAGGAGGCCGCAAAAATGGCGAGAAAGGCGGCTGCGCCGGGATTGAGCAGTGAGGAAGTCATCAGAATGGCTCTGAAAGGTGCGCTTTGAATCGCGATCCATTGATTGATCCACAGCCGGGGCAGGAAGAGCAGGGCAGCGAAGTCAGCATCCGGCCGAAGACGCTGGCCGATTATCGAGGCCAGCCGGCGGTACGAGAGCAGATGGAGATCTTTATCGATGCCGCCCGTGGTCGCGGGGAATCACTCGACCATGTACTGATCTTTGGCCCGCCCGGTCTGGGCAAGACCACCCTTTCCAATATCATCGCCTATGAAATGAATGCCAACCTGCGGCAAAGCTCCGGCCCGGTGCTGGAGAAGGCGGGTGATCTGGCGGCCATTCTGACCAACCTGGAAGAGGGTGATGTGCTGTTCGTGGACGAGATCCACCGACTCAGCCCGGCCATCGAGGAGATTCTCTATCCGGCGCTGGAGGATTTTCAGCTCGACATCATGATTGGCGAGGGGCCATCGGCGCGCTCGATCAAACTGGATCTGCCGCGCTTCACGCTGGTGGGGGCCACCACGCGCGCGGGGTTGCTGACTTCACCACTGCGGGATCGTTTCGGTATCGTGCAGCGGCTGGAGTTCTACAACCAGGCGGATCTGGCGCATATCGTCCGCCGTTCTGCCGGCATTCTGGGTGTGCGCATTGATGATGGCGGGGCGCGGGAGATTGCGCGTCGCTCCCGGGGTACGCCGCGGATCGCCAACCGCCTGCTGCGACGGGTGCGTGACTATGCCGAGGTGAAATCGGATGGTCATATTTCCACCGATGTCGCCGATCGGGCGCTGAACATGCTCAATGTCGATATCCACGGTTTCGATTCGATGGATCGTCGGGTGCTGCTGGCCATCATGGAGAAGTTCGATGGCGGCCCGGTGGGTGTCGATTCGATTGCAGCCGCCATTGGCGAGGAGCGTGGCACGATCGAGGATGTGATCGAGCCCTATCTGATCCAGCAGGGCTTCATGATGCGCACACCGCGTGGCCGGGTGGCGACGCGCACGGCCTACCAGCATTTCGGCCTGCGCCCGCCCGTTGGTGATGATCTCCCGGGTGCTGCGGGTGAATTATTCTCCGAGGATGGGTAAACTAGCCGGCATTGCCAGGTTATCGGTAATTTAACCCGCCTTATTCATGGTGGATTGCGGATCCTGGCGCTGGACTGGTGCGTCTGAGCGCCGCTCTGGAGCGAATTTTGTAGCAATCGCTACAACTTGAGTGAAGCGCAAGCGCAGGCGCGCCAGAACAAGCCAG
>CAYTPO010000140.1:0-5544 GCA_964439815.1 uncultured Thiotrichales bacterium | reverse complement strand
ACCTGTCCTTCTCGGAATGGGTGCAGGTCTTTACCGATGCCAAGATGACCACAGCCATGCTCGATCGCATTACCCATCACTGTGACATCATCGAAACCGGTAATGAATCCTACCGCTTCAAACACCGAAACCAGGCTTCATGGCCTGGTCAAAATTGGACGCTGATACCTGGTCAATTTTGGATGCTGTTTGACACCCTGGCCAAGGCGCGAAGCAAGTAACATGCGCAACATCACCCAGGAGGGCCTGGAGCTTATCAAGCGGTTCGAGGGGTTCAGCCCTACGATCTACATCTGTCCGGCGGGTTATTCCACTATTGGCTATGGACATGTGGTGCGGGAGGATGAGAGAGAACGGTTTGCAGATGGGACCGACGAGCAGGAGGCCGAGGATCTGCTCCAACAAGATGTCCACTGGGCTGAGCGGGGCGCGTTGCAGCTGATCGATGTACCACTGACCGATGGCTAGTTCACTGCGCTGGTGTCGTTCACCTTCAACCTCGGCACCGGGGCACTTCAGTGGTCCATGTTGTGGCGGAAGGTGAATCGGGAGGAGCATGAGCAAGTGCCGCGGGAATTCATGCGCTGGGTGTGGGCAGGCGGGCGTCGTTTGGAGGGGTTGATCAAACGGCGCACAACTGAAGCAGAAATGTACAGTAGCTAAGGTCTACGGCGCGCATTCACGATTCTTGAAAGCACCTTTCTATTGATCTGTCTTTTCTTGGATAGCTGCTTATCTGTCAAGCTGCGTTTTCTAAGGATATCCATGTAAAACTTGTATTCCCATTCGTTAATCCATCTGTTTTGGAAAGCATGGTCAATTGTTTCAGCATTCAATGACTTTGTGTCGTCCTTGCCGACTCTCTTGACAGCTTGAAATATTTTGTCAGAAGGCAAGCCAATAAATTTTTTTACACAGCAATTTCCAACGATAGCAGTATTGGAGTTGATCTTATTTCTAAGGATGCATATCTCGATTATAGGGAAGTGCCCGCAGAGGCAGGTGTCTGGTTCATCTTCCTTATAGATACTTTCCAGGGACCATTCTAATTTCGCCTGATCCCAGTTGGACGCTTCGCTAAGCGCTATTATCTCCTTGGCCAACTTGTATTCTGACATCTCGCCCTTCCTGGCTACAACAGGCCTAATTGGTTCTCCTGAAATGAAATCGCGGGATCGAGCCTAACGTCATCAAAAATATGAAACATGTTAGCCCGACCCGTCGCGCGGCTACGGGCCAGCCGTTTTCCTCCCATATCCAATAGAATTTTATTGCCCCTGGCGTCAACAGACATATCTTGATACTCTGCTACATATAACGGGGTGCCGTGCTTAAGTGTCTCCAGCCCTGCATTCATTGTCCCGCCTTTCTCGCCCGCTTCAATAACGATCATGGCTTTACTGAGGCCAATAATGACCAAATTACGAGCCATCGCGCGAAATCCTTTCCATGTATCGTCAGGATTGAACTGGCTGACTACAAGAACTCTTTCCCAGTCCCAAACGGGGGAAAGAGCTCGTTTCACACGAAAGTGATTGATTCCTTCAGGGAGGACAAGGATCGTTGAACCTCTGGCAGAAAGCGCATGGAAATGTGCCTCAAAATCGATGCCGGCAGCATTACCGGAGACGACAGTTATTCCGGCCTCAGCAGCCTGTTCCGCACAGTCTCTGACCGTTTCAATGCCTTTTGGGCTAGATTTGCGTGAGCCACAAAACCCAATCCCATTAGACCCAAGAAGCGAAATATTTCCCTGCAAATATAGCACAGCAGGAGCCTTCTTTCCGAGAATGGCGAGAAGGCGTTTCGGATAAACAGGATCGCCCTTCTCAGCTTTTATGATCTCGGGAGAATTTGGTGGTGTTGTTGCGTTCAATTTGCTCACGTGGAATCTCGTTCTCATTGATTGTCTGTATCGCGCATCGTCTTTACCATGCTCAGGCCATATACCTGGTAAGCTCCGAATTCCTGAAATTTCATTGCAACATATTGAATTGTTGTTCCAGACTGATGCTTGTCATCAATTAGAATGATTGTTTTGTCTGTGATATCTGGTCCATCAAATGTTAGTTGTGCCTCCTCCCAGGAATCCCACTTTTCATCAAGGGAAGCCGATTTCACAGATTTCTTTTCTCCATTGAATCTGAAATGTCCTGTTATATCTGGTTTTTCTAGATCATCACTTACAATGGAGGTCACCAATGATGGCAGGTCGAACTCTTTACCGGGACGAGGAGGGATTGCACACAATAAGTCAGCATCCTTGTAGAGAGGTAAATCCAATATTGCGTTTTTACAATATTTAGCGAGCTTCCTGACAGCATTCATGTCCTGATGTTGTTTTGCGCGGTATTCCAATTCTCCAATCGTGGTTCTTTTTCCTTCGCTTAGATCTGTAAAGTTTAGACTTAAAGCGACAGAAGCGTACAGGCAATCTCTCAAGAAAACCCTTTCTCCTTGTTGCTTTGTCCATGACTCAATTTCCTGGAATTCCTCTTCTGAAGCAATGGATCTCCAATACGCATCCTCGTGATATTGATCTCTGGGATTTTGGAATAGTTCGTATGGGAAGATTCGCTCGAAGCCATCGCCAAAAGGGACATTGAATGTCCCTACAAAGCGTGGATCATCGCTTCTTTTTGGCTCCGATGTGTGTATCGTCGCAAAACATATTCGTTTCGGCTCCTTTGCCCGCATCTCTTCAACTGATTCTCTGGTGATTGGTTTCATACTCTTTGCTTCCCTGAAGAGTTCAGTAAAATCGATCATTATTCTCCATCCTCGAATTCCGAACTATCGAACTTCAGCACATTGCAGTTTTCCTTGATGATGCGCTGAAGCGCTTCGTCGAATCCATCTTTGCTCTGAGCTTGAATCTCAACGGAGATTTTTACATCCACACCAAGCTTTGAGGTGAACTGCTGAACGACTTCATCCATGATGGTGGCGAAATCCATCTTGGCCCTGATTGGGTCGAGTGTGACTGTGCCGTAGAACTGCTTTTTGGCGGATGTGACTGGCTGAATACTAGGCGATTCGCCACCTGCATGTGTTTGGGGAGCTGCCTCACCACCACCCATGGTCTCACCAGAGGCTGTGGGGGAGGTATCTGAAACACCACCATCTCCCTGCTGGCGCCTTTCATTCTCCATGCGATCGCGCCAGGCCAGAGCAGCTTCCCGGTCGATGAGCAGTGAGGATTCGTCCAGTACGATCGTCGTGGCCTGCCCGAAGACAAAGCCCAGGTAGTGGTCGCCGTCCTTGCCTGCGGCGAATCCGAAATAGTCTTTCGTCTCGACACCCTTGGCGATAGCGTTCCGGAATACCTGGTCATTGACCAGGCGGGGCAGATAGAGGTAATGGCAGGTGTCCTGCCATACCTTGAGCGCGCTCACTTCCGCCTCATTGTCCTTCAGATACCACTGCTTGAGCAGATTGCGCAGGTGAATGGGCGACCACTCGTAGATCAGCCATTCCTCTTCACGCAATTTGTCTTCGATCGCCTGGACAAGGTTTGGGGCGGTGGGTGAGATCTGAACCGCTTCCCATTCCAGTTGCGGCTTGCCTTTCACAAAGTCCTCAACCGGTGCAATCAGCCATTTCCAGGTCTCCCGTATCAGCTGGCTCAGGGACTGCTCGGCATGGTCCCGGCTGCGCTTCGCCTGGTTGAGATGGGAAATGTCCTGGTTCAGGGTACCGTTTTCGATATCCGTGACGATGGAGTCCCAGGCCAGGTAGATGCGGCCCTGTTCCTTTAGTCGGCCGACCACATCGAAATCCGGTGCCAGGAAGATCAGGCGATTCTGTTTCTGCCTGGGCTGATCACCCCGTTTGCGCAGTATCTCTTCGGCTTGCGACCAGGCCGGATTGGCTTCGCTGCGGTTGTAGGCAGCTTGGGTTGGCAGAACCACCAGGCGGGGGCCCGTGCCATAGTCGTCGGGGATATCTGCAGAGGGCGTGAAGACATGGATGCCACCAAAGTGATGGTTTCGGCCAAACACCCGAGTGACACGCTGTTTGATCAGATCGTCCAGAACCCCCTTCTCGATGTTCTGCTTCCGGCTTTCCATCTCCCGGCGCAGGTTCGGGCGGGTGTCGAACCAGTACCGGTCCTGCTCGGAATAGAGGTAATGGAGCCGGTCGCGAAGCCGTTTGAGCACGTCCTCGAACACCCCGACGGTCTGTCCCGGCTGAACCGCACCCAACAGGATGCGCTCGGTCTGGATGCCCCGCACGGCCTGGTTCGCTGCGGCAGGGGCACTGCCAAGAAAGATGGTGCGGGCTGTCCGGCGCGCGGCCTGAACGCTGCCGAACCGGGTGTCATGGCCGTCAATCTCCGCCGGCACGGAATGCGGACCATCGATCTCGCGTTCGATCACCGGTTCCCAGCCCTGGGGCAGGTAATGGATGCTCTTGGTGCGCACGTTGCTGTCGTCCAGCGGCAATGTTCCCGGCATGATGAGTGCATCGCGGTTGTCGGTGTTCCACAGCCGGTGGATCACGATCGCCATGTACTGGAGAACGCCACGGGTACGCTGGAACTTCTCCAGCGTGGACCAGTCCTCGTACAGGCGGTCGAAGATCTCCGGGTGAATGGGGTAGGAGCGGCACAGGCGCTCGAAATACTCGTTGGACTGGGTTTCCACCGGGAACTTCTCGGCATGCTGCCGGTAGAAGTCCGAGAACTGGCGGCTGATCCCCTCTACCTCGGCCCGGTCGCCGGGGTTCTCGAACAGGCGCCGGCGGACGATCTCGAAGGCCTCTTCGGTGGCCACCGGCTTCCAGACCGACTCTACCCGGGCGAAATACTTCTCCAGCGCTTCCAGGGCCCGCTGGCCCATGGTTCCCCCGGCCTCTACCTCCGACTCGGGAAGGGAGGCGAGCAGGATGGCGTTAGGCACCGCCTTCATGGCCTCTGTGAGCGCCTGAATGAAACTGATATTGCTGTCGAAGGTGCCTGCCTTGTACTGCTTGTCGATCTCAAGCTGACGGATGAAGGCCACCAGCTCGTCCATCAGGATCACGCAGGGGGCGGCCCGACGAATCAGATCCGTCAGGATCTCCTTGCCGGGCGAGGTGCCGTCCCGGTCACTGTCGGCCACCTGCTCGAAGCCCGCCTCACCCAGCAGTTGCCAGGCCAGTTCGCCCCACAGGGTGTTGATGGTGTGCTTGCCCTGTTTTCGGGGCTGACTGGGAGAGAGCTTGATGCCGTCGATCACGGCCACCCGGGCCTCGGGCAGATCCGTGATGCCCGCCTCGTCGAGCAGCGGCGGAATCCCGGTGAGACGGGCGGTGGGCACCGAGCGAGAAGCCAGGTGGTAGACAGCCAGCAGCGTGTGGGTCTTGCCACCACCGAACGCGGTCTGCAATTGGATGACCGGGTCGCCACCCTGGCCCGCCAGGCGCTGCGCCACAGAAATAAGCAGCAGGCGCATACCCTCGGTGATATAGGTGCGGGCAAAGAACTGCTCGGCGTCCTGGTATTCGGCGGGTGCCGTGCCGTTGGCCACCTGGGTGATGTCCGCAGCGAACTCCGATTGCTTG
>CAYTPO010000139.1:0-8429 GCA_964439815.1 uncultured Thiotrichales bacterium | reverse complement strand
ACAAACGCCAGTGCTGCGCCCTGCTGGATATTCGGCTCGACCAGTGCCTTGTAGAGCGCAGACTGATGCTCGTCAGGAGCCAGAATCATGACGAGATCCGCCTGAGCCACCGCTTCATCGATAGGCTTGACGGCCAGTCCGGCGGTTTCGGCCTTTTGTGCCGATGCGGAGCCAGGGCGCAGACCTACCGTGACATCGACGCCGGAGTCCTTGAGATTGTTGGCGTGCGCATGACCCTGTGAGCCATAGCCAATAATCGTTACTTTCTTGCCCTTGATAATGCTCAGATCGGCATCTTTGTCGTAGTAGATGTTCATCATGACGTTATTGTTCCTGTCAAAAAAATTAAACTTTAAGAGAAATGTCACCGCGGGCAATACCCATGGAGCCGGAACGCACCACTTCGATCACCGGTATCGGATTCAATGCCTCCAGAAAGGAGTCCAGTTTGCTCGAGCCGCCGGTCAGCTCTACGGTATAGGCCGATGGAGTGACGTCGATAATGCGCGCATTGAAAATATCGGCAATATGCTTGATCAGCTCGCGGTGGCCACTACCGGTCGATTCCAGCTTGACGATCAGCATGCCGCGCTCGATATAGGGTGCCTCGGTCAGATCCAGCAGCTTGACCACGTCGAGCAGCTTGTTCAGCTGCTTCTTGATCTGTTCGATGATTTCGTCGGAGCCATGTGTCACCAGCGTCATGCGTGACAGGCTGGGATCATCGGTCGGTGCTACCGAAAGCGATTCGATATTGTAGCCGCGAGCCGAAAACAGGCCGGAGACCCGGGACAGCGCGCCGGATTCGTTTTCCAACAAGATCGAGATTATATGTCTCATGGCAATCCCCGCTACACCAGTATCATTTCATTTTGCCCGGCGCCGGCCGGAATCATCGGATAGACATTGGCATTCTGCTCGGTAATGAAGTCCATGAATACCAGCTTGTCTTTCATGGCAAAGGCTTCCCGCAATGCCCCTTCGACATCTCCGGGTTTCTCGATGCGCATACCGACATGGCCATAAGCCTCCGCCAGTTTGACGAAATCCGGCAGGGAGTCCATATAGGACATTGCATAGCGACCCGAATAGAAGAACTCCTGCCACTGCCGCACCATGCCCAGAAAGCGGTTGTTCAGATTGACCACCTTGATTGGCAGGCCGTACTGACGACAGGTACCCAGTTCCTGGATATTCATCTGGATACTGCCCTCTCCGGTTACGCAGGCAACCGTCTCATCGGGATGCGCCAATTGCGCCCCCATTGCGGCTGGCAGGCCGAATCCCATCGTGCCCAGCCCACCGGAATTGAGCCAGCGGTAAGGTTTGTCGAACTTGTAGTATTGCGCCGCAAACATCTGGTGCTGACCAACGTCCGAAGTGACATAGGCATCGCCACCGGTCACTTCGTACAACTTCTCGACCACGTACTGCGGTTTGATCAGCTCATCGCCCTGCTCGTACTTGAGACACTCCTGCGAGCGCCATTCGTTGATCTGTGGCCACCACTCACTGTCATTGACGAATTCCGGTGGATCACTTCTCTGCGTAATTTCCCTGATCAGCGACTGCAGCACCGGATCGACCTCGCCCACGATCGGCACATCGACCAGAACATTCTTGGAGATTGAAGCCGGGTCGACATCGATGTGAATGATCTTGGCATCCGGACAGAATTTCTCGATATTGCCGGTCACGCGATCATCGAAGCGCGCACCGATGGCAATGACCAGATCCGAATGGTGCATTGCCAGGTTGGCTTCATAGGTACCGTGCATGCCCAGCATGCCGAGGAACTGATCGTCGGTGGAGGGGAACCCCCCCAGCCCCATCAGTGTACTGGTGATCGGGAAGCCCAGCAGTTTGGTGAAGTCGTACAGTGACTTGGCACCATTGCCGAGAATGACGCCACCACCGGAATAGATAATGGGCTTTTTGGACTTCATGATCAGATCGGCGGCACGGCGCACCTGCCCCAGGTGCCCGGTCTTGACCGGTTTGTAGGAGCGGATATCGACCTTCTCGGGATAGTAGTATTCCGCCTTCTCCGCTGTCACATCCTTGGGAATATCCACAACCACGGGGCCCGGCCGGCCGGTCGAGGCGATATAGAAGGCTTTCTTGATGGTTTCGGCCAGCTTGTTGACATCGCTGACGAGAAAGTTGTGCTTGACGCAGGGGCGGGTGATACCGACGGTATCGACCTCCTGAAAAGCATCATTGCCAATCAGCGCGCGCGGCACCTGGCCGGTAAAGACCACCAGCGGGACTGAATCCATGTAGGCATCGGCAATTCCGGTTACCGCGTTGGTCGCACCGGGTCCGGAAGTGACCAGCACCACGCCTGGCTTGTTGGTGGACTTGGCATAACCCTCGGCAGCGTGGACGGCCCCCTGCTCATGCCTGACCAGCACGTGCGCGACATCATCCTGTTTGTATAACGCATCGTAGATGTGTAGCACCGCACCGCCTGGATAGCCAAAGATGAGGTTGATACCCTCGTCTTTGAGACAGCGCACGAAGATGTCAGCACCCGTTAATTCCACAATTTCGTCTCCGGAAAATGACGTTAAGCCTTTGAATCTCCAAGGTTATTGGCGACCCAATGCATTCAATATCAAAAGCCGGTCAATTTATCATGCAGGGTGCGGTTCGTCACGCTTTTATTGGCAGCACGGCGAGATTATTCCGGGCAGGCAAGAGCGGCATCCACAGGATGCGAGGAGCCTGTCGGACTTAACGCTGTTTGGCTGCAAATCTCTGGATGGCGATCAACTCAGCTTATCCTGTTCGTCAAATAGCGCTGCTATTCTCCTCACACGATAAACTGACTTAATTCACCCCCAGTGATTTTCGCTTCAAACGGTTAAGTCCGACAGACTTCTAGAAGTTGAAATTCAACTCGTCTTCTTCCTCTTCCAGGTCATCATCGAGGTCGTCGCCATCAACAGTGGCTTCCGATTCCCCGGAACTGGCGTTTTCACCCGCCTCCGGCTTCATTCTCACCACGGTCATTTCAATGAGGTCGATGATTTCGGAAGTGGTCATCCAGGGACTGTTGTTTTTCAATTGCTTGAGAAACAGCGCCACGACCTGATAGGTATCTTCCGGGCAAAGCCCCACCGCCCGGATGGGCTTGCCGCGCTCCATGACCATGAAGAAGACTTTCTCATTCTGGTGCTCGACGGTATAACTCTTGGCCGAATGGAGACCTGTCTGGTCGAACTCGCCACGGGAGATCATGCCGAGCATGATGGCGACAACGTCCAGCAGTTCATTGCGGGGGAGTTGAATGATCGTCTTGTTATCCCAATCGTAGCCACGCTCTCCCGCCGGGCGAGTGGATGCGGCGTGCATGGTGATGGTGTTGATCTGTTGCTTGCGTGTCTCGTCACAGACGAACTCGATCGCAGCACTCTTTCCGTAAGCGTAATAACTCGAACCTAGTTCCTTTTTGTTCTTGTTGCGGGATTGCTGACCATGGCCATTGCCATGGTACTGATCGTCACGATGCCGGGGTCTGTTCTGGGCTGCCTTGAAAGGATGCATTTTAGCCTCGTTATATCTAATTATTGTGCCTGAGTCACAGTCTCAGGGATGGGGGGTTTGCAGCGTAATCATCACCGCGTTACTCAATCGTGTTTTTAATGTGTAACGCTACACTGCTTTTTTCACATTGTTACAAATTGTACAAAGCACTCCGATTGTAGCACCGGGAGTGACTGCCTTAAACCTGACTTCGCCGCATCAAGGCACTGAACGAGACGGAAGAATGCAAATCCTTGTGAATTAGTCAGGTATTCCTTGTCTGTCGGACCGCCAAATAACCACAAAACGTGTGGTAGAGCGAGTGCTATAGCCCGAGCATTCCTTTCTTCAGATCCTCCTGAACCGGCTTCTCACCCAGCCAGATGCCAAACAGCGCCTGTTTGAATGCCTTCCGGTGACCGCCTATTTCGCCAATCATGCGACCATTGAGCGATACGGTGATTCCCTTGTCCGGATCATGAATGATCTCGAAGATGTCATCCTCGCTGACGCCATCACCAAACAGCGCCAGAAACTGCTGGATCTCCTCATCGACAGGTGCGGTATTGCCTCCGGTCGATGCTGCAAAACCTTCCTTGATCGCCTTCTGCATTTTCCTGGCCGTGACAAACCTCGACAGAATATGCAGGTGAATGGCCATTGGCTCATCGGCAGCAAGGATTGCCTGTGCATCCGTTGATTTCTTCTTTAGATACAACGCACCGAGATAAAGTTTCAAAAAAAGTTTTTTTCGCAGCCCGGAGCCATTGAGCAACAGCGCGTCATCCCCCACCTGAATGGTCTCCGGAACGGTGATATCGGCCAGCGAAACAGCCTGGACAGGCAATGCGGCAGCCATCAAGAGAAATGTGAGTAGGGTGAGGATCTTTTTCACGTACTGCCTCCTGCTCTGGCAGGTTGCCAGACGATGATTCGGGAAAACACCTCCCTGGCAGCCAATCCGCGACACAGGGAACGGGCAGAGTGTACCGCCTTCTCACTGTGGATTTCCAGCCAAGGTACATGAAGCGGAAGGATTTTATTCATATTAGAAAATCAGCGTATTCCAATATGCTTGAGGAAACAGTTCACACTCTCGGTTATACTCGCCCGCACGCATATGGATCTTTTCGCCACTCCGCCAGAGAACCATCTGGAAGTAACCCGCTACACCGGCAAGCAGTTCAGATACAGGATTGAGCCGGATAGCCACCCTCTGGCAACCAATAATATCAAGCATTCCTCGGAGGCACTCTCGCCATGAGCTTTACCAGACTACTCCCCCTTCCGGCCGCTATAGCGCTGGGGCTATTCACACTATCGCAACCCGTGCATTCAGCCGGGTTTGCCATTATCGAGCATTCCGCCTCGGGTATGGGCAATGCATTCGCCGGTGCCGCAGCCATCGGGGAAGATGCCTCGACGGCCTGGTTCAACCCCGCAGGGTTGACACGCCTCACCACGCCCCAACTGGTGGTTTCCGGTCATATCATTTCGCCTATTGCCGACTTTACCAACAAGGGATCAAACGTGAACCCGGCACTGACCAGTGGTGTCGTCATCGGCTCCCTGACGGGTGTCAATGACGATGGTGGCTCACTGGCGTTTGTACCCAACCTCTATTACTCCCGCCCCATCAACGACGCCATGACGTTCGGACTGGCCATTAATGCACCCTTCGGGCTCGAAACCGACTACAAGGATGACTGGATCGGTCGCTACCATGGACTCAAATCGGCAATCACTACCCTCAATATCAACCCGTCGATCGGCTGGAAGCTCAGCGATACCGTCTCCCTTGGCGCCGGCGTCAGCGCCCAGTATGTCAAGGCAGAGCTCACCAGTGCCGTCGATTCATCTGCGGTCTGCCTGAAGGCGGCCAATGGCAACCCGGCCACACTTGCCGCCTGTGGCAATGCCGGGCTGGCGACCCCCTCCAATGCCGCCACCGACAGTAAGGCTGATCTGGAAACCGACAACTGGGCCTTTGGCTTCAATCTGGGCGCATTGTTTAATGTCAATGAGCAGACGCGGATTGGTCTCAGCTACCGCTCCGAGATCGAGCAGGATACCAGTGGCACCGCCAAATTCACCATCAACCCCAATCTGCAGCCCATCCTCGATGGCATCAACACCCAGCTCGCCGCCATCAATTCCGCACTGCTGAAGAACAGCGACATCAACGCTACCGTTTCACTACCACAGAGTTTTTCACTGTCGGCAGCCCACCAGTTCAACAGTCGACTCCTGCTGCTTGCCGACATCACCTGGACCGGCTGGAGCAGCTTTGAGGAACTGCGTATCAAATACGCCAGTGGTCAGGCCGACAGCGTGACCGACGAGAGCTGGAACGATGTCCTGCGCTATTCCATCGGCGTGAACTATGCGATGGACGACAAGCTTACACTGCGCACCGGGCTGGCCTTCGACGAAGAGGCCATTCCCGATCCCCAGCACCGTACACCGCGGATACCGGGCAATGACCGCACCTGGCTCTCTTTTGGCGCAGGCTACAAGTTCCGCAGCAACGCCAGCCTGGATGTGGGGTACTCCCACCTGTTTGTCGATGACACCCCCATCGACCACACCGACGACAACGGCTACACCATCCGCGGCGTCTATGAAGCCAGCGTCGATATTCTCAGCGCCCAATTAACCTGGAATTTCTAGCAGAGGTACAAACCATGCACCGCAATATCAAACTCGCAGGACTCATTGCCGCCACTCTGCTGGCCAGTGGTTGCAACGATTCGACAAACTACGATTTCGACAAGAGCGCCGCCGATACACAGAGCAGCTTTGCCGCGCAAACGCTCAAGGATACCGCCAATACCAAGGCGATCTTCAGCCCGGCCTCCGGCATTATCCCTTCCGCCACCGATCTGCTGTTTACGGGTAGTCTGGACGGTACCCTGAACATCCCGGTCAAGGAGACAATGAGTGATGCGCAGAAAGCGCTGGTTGCCCAGCTCAACACGCTGGATGGCTTCTCCACACTCAATCCCGTAACCACCACCTTCAGCTCTTCTCTGGACGATAGCTCGATAGTCCTGGGTCAGAGCATCTTCGTCTTCGAGCTGGCCACCGATGCCACCGGCAAGGTCACCGGTATCGCCAAACCCCTGGCCAGCCCTGCCGACATGGTGGTGCAGACCATCGATACCAACAAGACCACGCTGGCCCTGATCCCAACTGCACCACTGAAACCGGCCACTCGCTATTTCGCGGTACTCACCAGCAACATCAAGGCCAGTGACGGCACCCCAATCAAGGCGGATACCACCTACGCACTGGCCAAGGGCAGTACACCATTGTCCGGTGATTTCGAGAAACTCGAACCTCTGCGCCAGGCCACCAATGGGCTGGAAGGACTGGCAGCCGCCGCCGGTATCGACAAGGAGAAGATTGTACTGAGCTGGACCTTTACCACCCAGTCGATGGGAAAATCATTGCAGGCACTGGCGGCAGCCAACAAGGCCTCCACGATCGCCGCCAAGTCGCTCAACATGACGACCAAGACCGTGCTTGATCCCAAGGGAGAGAATCCGGCCATCAAAGGTTCTGCCGATATCTACGCCGGCAGCATTACCCTCCCCTACTACCTGAACAAGGCGGCAGACAGCAAGGACAAGGCCATACTCGGCGGAGCCTGGCAGGTCGACAAGACCACGGGGCTGCCGGCAAAAACCGCTGATGTCACGATTCCGGTACTGATCACGGCGCCCAATGCCACCTCGGGTCAGACTGAACCCGCTGACGGCTGGCCGGTGGTCATGTTCCAGCACGGCATTACAGCCAACCGCACCTCACTGCTCGGTATTGCGGAAACGCTGGCCGCCGCCGGATTTGTCGGTGTGGCCATCGATATGCCATTGCATGGTCTCGATGCCAGCAGCCCTCTCTATGCCAAGGGGATCGAGCGCACCTTCGATGCCGATCTGGTCGACAATGAAAGCGGCGCAAAAACCGCCGATGGCATAACCGACAGCTCAGGCAAGCACTTCATCAATCTGGAAAGTCTGGTGACCTCACGCGACAATGTTCGCCAGGCGGTCGCCGACCTGATGGTCGTCCATGACAGTCTTGAGAGCCTGGATACCGTCATCAAGGTGGATGAGGACAAGGTGCGCTTCATCGGGCATTCGCTCGGCGCAATGGTGGGTACGACCTACCTGGCCTTTGAGGACAATATCGGTGCTGCCACACTGGCCATGCCGGGCGGTGGTATCGCCCAGGTGCTTCGTGCATCACCCACCTTCGGCCCGGTCATCAATGCCGGCCTCGCAGCCAATGGACTCGAACCGGGTACCGATGCCTATACCGCATTCTTTGGCGCTGCCCAGTGGATCATCGACGCAGCCGACCCACTCAATCACGCAGCAGCGGCGGCAGCCAAACACCCGATTCACATGCTGGAAGTGGTTGGCGGCAACAGCAGCCTGCCCGATCAGGTCATCCCCAACTCGGTGCCCGGCGCACCACTGGCCGGCACTGATCCACTGGCTCGTGCCATGGGTCTGGTGGATACCACAACATCACCTGCACCCAATCCTGCCGCCGGTCTCGATGTACTGGTTCAATTCAATGCCGGTGGTCACAGCTCGATCCTCAAGCCTGACCCTGATCTAACCGCATTGGCAGTTACCGTAGAGATGCAGACGGAAACCGCCTCCTTCATGGTGTCCAATGGGGCTGCACTGGTCATTGGCGACAGTACGGTCATCGCCGAGTAAGTCAGACGATCCGGAGGCACCTGCCTCCGGCCTGAGCCCGAGGCTTGACCATGGTGACTGGCTCCTAGGACTGCCTATTACCCACAAACATAGCTAGACAACAGCTCCATGATTTTGCAAAGAAAATCCTTCACACATCAACTGAAGCGCGGAATAGCCGCGCCAAAT
>CAYTPO010000138.1:0-25811 GCA_964439815.1 uncultured Thiotrichales bacterium | reverse complement strand
CTACTGCGGGAAAGCCATTTTGGCCCTTTTTCCCCCTGATTTTCGTCAAATATAACCAATATTCTCCTCAAATCAGTGAAAAAAATGACCTAAAATGGCTTTCCCTCGCTACGACTCCTATTCTCGGACAGCCTCCCAGGCGAAAAATGTGAGTTTACAAGCGTAAATGACCATTTTTTAACGCAGAGATGGTGGATTTCAGAGGTGAGCCGAGTAGTTACGTTGCCTGATACCGTGTTTTTACATACTGCTCGATGATGGCCTGAAACTCGGCGGCGATGGCTTCGCCTTTCAGGGTCACATCCTTCTGCCCATCGATGTAGACAGGCGCCACGGGTTTCTCGCCATTACCGGGCAGGCTGATGCCGATATTGGCCTGCTTGCTCTCTCCCGGGCCATTGACAACACAACCCATGACGGCAACACTCATGGCCTCCACCCCCGGATGCTGGCTGCGCCAAACGGGCATCATATCTCTCAAATAACTTTGAATTTCAGATGCAAGTGATTGAAAATAATCACTTGTAGTGCGCCCACAACCAGGGCATGAAACCACCATCGGGGTAAAGGCTCGCAGCTCCAGGGATTGCAGAATCTCCTGGGCAACGATCACCTCCTGCGTTCTTGCCCCACCGGGTTCCGGCGTCAGCGAGATCCGGATGGTGTCCCCAATCCCCTGTTGCAGCAGGATGGACAGCGCGGCCGTCGAAGCCACGATGCCCTTGCTTCCCATCCCGGCTTCGGTGAGGCCGAGGTGCAGTGCATAGTGGCTTTGGGCTGCCAGTGAAGTGTAGACCTTGATCAGGTCCTGCACGCCACTCATCTTGCAGGAAAGGATGATTCTGTCGGCAGCCAGCCCCAGTTCTTCTGCCTTGCGGGCACTGGAGAGGGCTGACTCGATCAATGCATTGTGGGTCACCTCATCGAGTTCCCGCGGCGCTGCCAGGGAGGCATTCTCATCCAGCCTTCGGGCCAGCAGCTCCTGATCGAGTGAACCCCAGTTAACCCCGATGCGCACCGGCTTGTCATGGCGGCAGGCAAACTCGATCATCTGGGCGAACTGCTCGTCCCGTTTCTTTCCACGCCCGACATTGCCTGGATTGATACGGTATTTGGCCAGGGAGGATGCACATTCGGGATACTGAGCCAGCAATTTGTGGCCATTGAAGTGGAAGTCACCAACCAGAGGTACCTGACAGCCCATTCGAGCCATCTGTTCTCGGATCTCGGGTACGGCAGCTGCGGAAGCCTCATTGTTGACGGTGATACGCACAAGCTCCGATCCGGCATTGGCCAGTTCCACAATCTGGGCGGCGGTCCTTATGACATCTGCGGTGTCGGTATTGGTCATCGACTGAATGACAACAGGTGCGTCGCCACCAACGATTACACCATCGATATTGACTGGATTGGTCTTGTGTCTTGAATGCATTGAGAGGGAACGGCCATGACCGGGCTGAATTGAATGCCGGGATTATAACTGATAACAACCAGGCCGGGCAGCAGAAGCAGGAAGGTTGTGGACAAGGCAGCGGAAACGAAAAAGCCCGCAAGACGCGGGCTTTTTCTACCTGAACAGGCGACTGGCAGGAATTATTTTCCTGCAGCCGCACCTGCTCCAGCTTTTGCAGCGGGGGCAGCTGCTGGCGCATCAGCTTTTGCTTCTGCTTCGAAAGCCTGACGCTGTGCTTGCATCTGCTTTTGGAACTCAGCGAAAGCCTTCTGCTGTGCCTGCATGGCAGCCTGCTGCTGCTGGCGCATTTGCTGCATCATGGCACCGTTGTCAGGACGCTGAGGCATCTGCATGGCAGGACGCTGAGGCATTTGCATTGCAGGACGTGCTGCAGGTGCTGCTACCGCAGGAGCAGTTGCAGCTGCGCCAGCGGCGGGTGCTGCTACTGCAGGAGCGGCGGGTGCCATCATGGGAGCCCAGCCGTAACCGCGGCCATAGTAGGGACGTCCACCATAATAATTATTGCCGCCATCCCAGGAGTTATAGCTGTTGCCATAGCCACTACCATAGCCGTCGCCACTTCCGTAGCCGCTACCATAGCCATCGCCATAACCACTGCCATAACCGTCGCCATAGCCGGAACCACTACCATAGCCGTCGCCATAGCCACTGCCATAACCGTGTCCACGGCCCTTGCCGCGACCACGACCCTTGCCGGAGAAGCTCATGTTGAAAGAACCATCAACATCGCCATCTACGTCGCCATCGGTATAGCCACTGCCGTAGCCACTACCACGAGAGTTACCATAACCACTACCGTAACCACGGGTATCGCCATAGCCACTGCCATAACCGCGTGTATCACCATAACCATATCCACGGGTATCGCCATAGCCATAACCACGGCCATCACCCCAACCACTACCATCATCACCAAACCACTCAGCATTAACGGCCGTAGCGGAAACTGCGATTGCAGCAGCAAGTGCAAGCTTAGTAAATTTCATTATCAACTTCCTCGTTTATTGAACAAAAGGTTTAAAGAACAACTCAAGAGCCAAAGCAAGGATTCCTCTCCATCACTCCTTGTGAAAATCCTCATGCCATTTCTCTAGCGTTAAATAAGTATATTCTAATATAGCGAATCAAGTAAACCGGAACCGCGTCATTTTGCGCCAACCCGAATTAATCTCAAGCTATTGAAAACCAACATTTTTCCATCAAAACATCAACGCTACAAATAGAAATTTAGGGTAACCCCTAGTGAATTGCAAATTTATTTTTCCAGCACCCGTAGTCTAGTACGAAAAGCATTAACTCTCATTCTAAAAACTGGATAGGATTCCAGGCGCGCTCTTGCACCTGATCCGCGGTTCTGGAACGCAAGGGACGCCTGCGTGAAATCGACAGCATGGTTCTCCAGCGCAGCCATTGCAGGCATCAGCACATGTTTGTCGATATCGGTCTTTACAGAAATCTTCTCTTCTGCCTGCACAGGTAGCGATATCCCTGACACTACAGTCAATCCAAAGATAGCATAGGTTGCCAGACGTTTTCTCGGTAATTCCTGTGAGATCATCCCGTTTCCTCTCGGTTTCCTGCAAGTTTAGTGTGTGTTTTCAACTGCCTGCGTAATTTCCGGGCTAGCCTAGTGGGCGCACTTTCAGCAGGCAACCGGGCAGGTGACAAATGTTGTGGCAAGCGGGACAGCCGGTCATGAGCAATGGGGAAGTGTGATGCTCCTCACTTCCACACATTGCGGCTTAAAGACGAATATGGAAGTAATCATTCATTTCATGTTGGATAGTTGCTATATTCTAGTGTCATGGTGCGGCATGTAAACGACTTATATGCAACGATATTTTACATTGTTATCATACAGACGGCAGTAAAATACCGATAAAACGTTGCTCATGGGTGGGGTTCTGCCGCACTTCATCAAATCTAATGATGGATGAGTTGAACTCATGCCTTGAGATAGCGTCTAACCAAGACACTAAAAAAATGTAGCCGGTTGGTTACCCAGAAGGCTGTCAGGAAAAATAGAGGTCTGGTAGCTCAGAAGGCATTCCTGCTTCATGGCAGGAGGCTTGTTACTGAGTGCTTGCCTCGTTTTCCCGTGTGGTATACCAGAAGTCAGGTCGTTCCAAGAAAATCGCCTGTTGCTTCCAGGACCTCATCAGATTCTGATACCTTCAACCTCGGACAGGAAACTCAGCCTGAGCCGGGGCTATTCAGGGGAGTACTATACGTTGAGAATTGCATATCTTGAGGATGATCCCGATCAGGCCAAACTGGTCAAACACTGGCTGGAGGAATCCGGGCATCATGTCTCCAGCTACCAGTCCGGCAAGGAGCTGGTCAGAGCATTGCGCACCGAAAGCTTTGATCTATTGATTCTCGACTGGATGATTCCGGACATGAGCGGGATGGAGGTGCTGGATTGGACACGCAGTCATTATGACTGGAATATTCCCATACTATTCTGCACCCAGCGCAACAGGGAGGAGGATATTGTCCGTGCCCTGGAGGCTGGCGCTGATGACTATATGGAAAAACCCATCACCCCCAAGGAACTGATCGCCCGTATCAGCGCGCTGCAGCGGCGTACCCAACTGGGACTGAACAACTCGCAATCACTGGATTTTGCACCTTATACAATCGACCTTGCCAGCCGCGCCATCAGCTTGCATGGCGAATGGATCGAGCTGACCCAGAAGGAATATGACCTGGCCGTCTTCATGTTCAAGAACCTGGGGCGCGCGATCTCCCGAGGCCATATTCTGGACACTGTCTGGGGTATGTCTCCCGAGCTGAATACCCGCACCGTGGATACGCATGTCAGTCGTCTGCGGAAAAAACTGCAGCTGAATCAGGGAACTGGCTGGGCGCTATCCTCCATCTATCAGCATGGATACCGGTTGGATCAGGTCAAATCCAATGACGACAACACCTCAGGGCAGGCGTGATGCATCCTCCACAGCCTGTTGTGCAAACAGGGGGGCAATCATTGTAGAATGAGATAAAAGACTCGTGCTCCGTAAAGGATTATCGCAGTCTTTTGCGAGCACTACCCGAATCCAAGGCTATAAACTGCGGATTTGAGCTTTACCCATCCACCGACTGGCTCATTCCTTATTCAATGGTTTCTAAAACACATTTACAAGACTCTTCTAAGATACAAGATTCCCGGAACGACATTTCCTCAAATGTTACCGATGATTCCGTCCAGCTGATCCGGGAAATCCTTTTTGGTCGCCAGCTCAGGGCAATCGATGAGCGATTCGAGAAGGTCGAGAGCATGTTGCTGACTCATAACACCCGGCTCATGAACCTACTCGACAAGCGGGTGGATATGCTGCAGGGGATGATCGAGTCCCGCAATGCTGCACTCGGTGAATTGCTGGTGCAGGAACGTTCCGAGCGCAACGAGAAACTGACACAGCTCGATGATGAACTCAGGGAGCAGATGAACCAGTTGCGTAACGAGTTTGCGCTTGTCAGCTCTGATTCCGCGATGGAGATGGCGCAGCTCAGGGAAGCACTTAAGCGTGAAACCACGAGTTTGCGACAGGATGTTGGTGACCATGATGCCGATCTCGCCTCTCTCTTTCAGGAAATGTCCGCCAAGCTTCTGCAATCGTCCAGACGAGATAGATAAGCTGTATGACATCCCACTCTGATCTCGAAAAACTTCAGGCAATTCTCTTTGGCAACGGGAGGGCCGAACTTTCGGCGCTGAAGCAGCGAGTTGAAGACACAAATCTGCGTTCCGACGATATCGCTGAAGTGTTTCCCGATGTCATTCGCAAGACCGAAGACTCTCCGGTACTGCCGCAAGTGCTCTCCGAACCGGTAACAGCGGCACTGCGCGTTTCCATAACCCGCAGTCCGGAGCAGATATCGAACCTCCTTTTCCCTGTCATACTTCCGGCCATACGAAAATCCATCGAACATGCGTTGCAGGGCTTCATGGAAAGTATGGATCTGATGGTCAAACAGCGGTTCTCCCTACAGTCGCTCATGTGGCGTATCGAGTCCTGGCGAACGGGAATACCATTTACCGATATCATGCTGAGGAACCTGCTCAAATACGAAGCCGAGCAGATCTTTCTCATCCAGCGCAATTCCGGCCTGCTGATCGGGCATGTCCATACACCCGATGCCGTCAGGAAAGACAGTGATGCAGTCTCGGCGATGCTCACGGCCATTGAATCATTTGTGAAAGAGTCCTTTTCTGACAACGAAGAAAACGAACTCAACCGGGTCACCGTTGGTGACAGAATCGTCTATCTCGAACATGGCCCCTATGCATCCATTGCCAGCGTGGTTCGAGGGGTAGCCCCTCCCGAATACCGCACGCGGTTGAAGCAGGTCAATGCCGACTTGCATGCATCACTGGATACCCGGCTCAGGGATTTTTCCGGCAACAGAGAGGAGCTTCCGTTTCTCGACGAACAGTTATTGCAAGGTCTGGAGCGTGAGTATCAGCCAAAAAGGAAGAGCAGGGTGTCAACGGCAACCAAGCTCAAGCTTTTTGCCATACTATTCGCCGCCATGATCATGGTGACTGTCGGTTACTTCATCTATCGCCAGTACGAGTCTGGCCAGGTCAAGGCAATGATGGATGAACTGACGGAAAAGCCCGGGATCATCACCTCACGAGCCATGCGGGACAACCGGCACTGGACCATATTTGGCCTAAGGGACCCTGATGCTGCCCCCATTTCTGGTCTTACGGATCAGTACAATATGACGGACAAGGTGGATTTCAGCCTCGAACCCTACATTTCGCTGGATCCCGAAATCGTGCTCAGGCGGGCATCACGATCTCTGAATATACCCAGTGGCGTAGAGGCCAGATTGCATGATAGTGAGCTTCAGCTCAGTGGTTCCGCACCGCTGGACTGGTACCTCTCTCTGGCTGCCAACCGCAGCATGCCCCTGGTGGGTATCACGACCGTCAACGATGATGGTCTGGATCTTGCCCCCGATGAGATAAGCAGATTATTTGAAACCCGCCTGCATCTTCCTGGTCAGGTAGAGACAAGAGGTAGCAACAATGGATTGCGCGTCATCATTCACGGGACGCTTACTACCCAGGATAAGGCCGAATTGGCGCGCCTTGCTGCACTATTGCAAAGGAAGGTCACTATCGTAGCTGATAAGGCAAGCAAATGATTACCTATAACAAGAAAATATGCCTGATTGGCGATTTTTCCGTTGGCAAGACCAGTCTGGTGAGCCGCTACGTCAACAATGTATTCTCTGAAAAATACCAGACAACGGTGGGTGTCAGCATCCTTACCCGCGAAACGATGGTCTGCAAGGATGTTCGAATCAAATTCATTCTCTGGGATATTGCGGGTGCAGACAAGTTGAGCACTGTTTCAAGATCCTATCTGTCGGGCGCCAATGGCTACATTCTGGTTGCAGATGGCACTCAGAAAGCAACCATCGAAACCGCACTGACATTAAAAGCATCAGTAGATACACAATTGAACAACCCCCGTACCATCAGCCTTCTCAATAAACATGATCTTGCCGAATCATGGGCCGCAGATGCCGAATTTCTCCAGCAGACAAGCCAGGATACCCAGTGGCAAATGACCAGTGCAAAAACCGGCGAAGGGGTGGAGGCATCATTTCTGCTGCTGGCAAAACGGTTTCTGGACGATGCAGAATAAATACCTGAACAGATACCTGGAGACGCAGCTCCATCCAGCCATGATCGCTGTCGACGGGGAAGGGCGGTTACTCGACTGGGAAGGGAATCTGCAGTGGTACGATCTGCATTTGAACCGCGAGATGGTGGGAAAGCGTATCGATACGATAATTCCCTTTTTGGTGGGTATCAATTTTTCCACGGAACTGACATGGCCATTCATGACATTTGGTGCAGACAAAACCGCCGACATTCATGTCCAGCCGCTCGACCTGGGTGGTGCCAATATATTTTTTATAGAGTCCAGGCAACTCCAGGCGGTAGTGCAGGAAACACAACAGGAAAAAAACGAAACAACACTGCTTTACAATAAATTGCAGCAGCTATCCACTATCCTCAAAGACAAGAACACGGCGCTGCAGCATGCGATCAATGCGAGAAACCAGTTTCTTTCCGGCATTTCCCATGAATTCCGCACACCAATAACAACCATCCTCGGGCACAACAATCTGCTGATTTCCCGGTGTAGTCACAGTGATGAGTCCATCAATCGCAGTGTCCAGTCCATCGACAAAAATGCCAAATATCTCCTGGCACTGATTGACAATCTGCTGGAGCAGGGTGGCATTACGGCAGACCGCCTGACGCTTTCCAACTCCATAGTAGCACTGAATGAATTCTTTCATTTCATTCTCGATACCTTCAGTGTCGCCGCCGAGGAAAAGCAGCTTGAATTCCACTGCAATACCTCTTTTGAAGATAACGCACGCATACTGATCGATGAACATTATCTCTATCTGATGCTGGTAAACCTGATCACCAATGCAATCAAGTTCACCGACCATGGATTTGTCAAAGTTACCGCTACCTGGTCAGACGGCATGCTGAGCATCAAGGTCCGGGATTCAGGAATTGGCATACCGGAATCCGACCTGGAAAAAATAAGGCAGCCATTTTCAAGAGCTGGCAACGTGGGAAATCGAAGAGGATCAGGCCTTGGCTTGAGCATCATCAACGAGGTCGTCAAGGCAATGCACGGCAATCTGTCCATTCAATCAACCACCGGCGAAGGTACTTCCGTGACGCTGAATATCCCGGCGGAACGACATGATGTGCCGGAAACCGGCACTACCAGGGAAAACGCAACGCATACTGCAGAAGAACCTGTAATACTGATTATCGAAGATGATCCGGACATATCGGCGTTGTACACCATCATCCTGAAAGACTCGGCGGGCATGCAGCCGATATGTTATGAGAGCGGTGATCACTTTCTGGAAAACATAGCGAACCACAATCCGGATATCATTATTCTGGATTACAATCTTGTCGATGAAAATGGAGTGATTCTTGCACAAATGGCAAGAGATCATGGCTACCAAAAACCCATCATACTACTCACGGCAACTTCCTCCATTGATTCACGCCTCAGTCAGGATGCATTAGCTGCAGGATGCACCCGGGTTCTGAACAAACCCCGGGACGTCAATAGTCTGGCGACCATCATCAGAACAGAGCTGAGCAACCAGGAATGAATGACACATTGGAACGCCTGGTGCAGGAATATCGACAGTCCTTTCGGCAAAAGGCCGAGGATATTCAGAATGCCTGGCAACAAGCAAAAAATGGCCGCTGGAGGCAAGAAACAGTTACCGAGCTGATCAGCCTGATTCACAAACTTGCCGGTTCGTCAGGCGCATATGGAATTCAGGAACTGCACGACCTGACGAAAAAGGTGAATGGCCAGCTGAAGGAAATCGAGAGCATTCGCCACGATGAACAAGCACTTGAGGTATTGGAAACAGAACTCGATCAGTTGGTGCGGTATCTCGGGACCACCCATTAGTTCGCATAATGTATATTATGTTAAATAGCATCCATATCGATGGAATTCCCCTCTGAGGCCTTCTCATACTCCCCACTATGCCTACCATAACGTTTTCAAAGGAAGAAAAGGAAATCCTCATTCGCAAGATCCAGCGCTATTTCAATAACGCGCTTGACCAGGATATCGGCCAGTTCGATGCCGAATTCTTGCTGGACTTCTTTTCATCCGAGGTTGGTGCCTACTTCTACAATCAGGGGTTGTCCGATGCCAGAGCTGTATTGCAAAGTCGGGTGGATGCCATTGAGGAGGCGATCTACGAGCTGGAAAAGCCAACGGAATTTAACCAGTAGAAATTCTTACCTGGAACGACTTCGGAGATACGCGCCATGAGCATGCACGAAAAAATCGATTATGTGGAATTCCCCGCCAGAGACCTTGATGTTGCCAAGACGTTCTTTGCCGAGGTATTCGACTGGAAGTTTACCGACTATGGATCTGACTACACGGCCTTCTTCGAGGCTGGCCTGAATGGTGGGTTCTACCGCTCTGATCTTACCGCGAGTACCGCAAACGGCAGTGCGCTGATTGTGTTCCACAGCAAGACGCTGGAACGTACACAGGAAAGGATTGAACGGGCTGGTGGCTCTATTATCAAACCGGTATTCACTTTCCCCGGTGGCCGCCGTTTTCACTTCGCCGATCCCAACGGCAATGAATATGCCGTCTGGACAAGAGTGTCTGCCGAGGAAACCTGAGCATGATCAGCAACCTGGTAATTACGCAACTGGTTGAAAATACAGCGGGTGGCCCAGGCTTGCTCGCCGAGCATGGCGTTGCCTTCCTGATCGAGGCTGATGAACACCACCTGCTGTTCGACACCGGCCAGGGCATGGCGCTGGCACACAATGTCACCAAGCTTGCAGTTCGCATGGACACCGTCGAGGCCATCATCCTCAGCCATGGGCACTACGACCATGCCGGCGGACTGGAGGCTGCGCTGGCACTGACCGGGGCGGTCGATCTCTACCTCCATCCTGCTGCACTGGAGGCCAAATTCAATCGCAATGGCCAGGAAATCGGTGCCGGGGTGGCAGATGTCAAACGACTGGCTTCGTTGACCAGCGCAATCCGCTACACCCCCTCCCCCACGGAAATTCTTCCGGGTATTCATGTCACCGGAGAGATACCGCGGCTCCATACCATCGAGGATACCGGGGGGCCGTTCTATCGGGATTCCGGCTGCGCCCGTCAGGATAACCTCCCTGATGACCAGGCACTGGTTATCGAAACAACACTGGGTCTGGTCGTCCTGCTTGGCTGTGGCCATTCTGGTGTTGCCAATACACTGGATGCGGCCATGCAAATGACCGGTGCGCAAACGGTGCATGCCGTGATTGGCGGGATGCACCTGCTGCGTTCCGGGCACGAGCGTCTGATCTTTACGGGTCATGCATTGCAATCCGTGGGAATTCAATATCTTGCCCCCAATCACTGTACTGGGCTGGAGGCAGTCTGCTACTTCAGGAATCGCTTTGCGGAGGCTTTTCATCAATCACCGGTTGGAACGACGCACCGATTCCGAAAACGGCAATAACCTGACGGGAAAGAATTTGTCAGTTGAAACTTTGCGCTATCCCATCAGCGCTCTCCCCTATCGAACAAGGGTTTTCCCTATGTTTCGCTGTGGTATGCATTGAGTAATATCAATACATCAGGGTACTTGATTGTTAGATACTATGGCATTTCATAGATGGATTATCCTTGCTTGTTGCTGCGCTTGGTCGCGGTGTAGTGGTATTTTGCCACCGCAAAAGGACAAGCGACCCTAAACCACCAAAGTGTTTTGTTCGATCCGAGTGGTCAAACTTCGGATGAATGACAATTAAAGGACACAAGAAATGATTCGACTCAAACCAAAGCGGTACCCCGTTCGTTCGCGAGGTATCGTTACGCTATTGGCAAGCGTTTTTCTAACCGTCAACTGCTCACTGGTGTTTGCAGAACATACCGGCGAACCAAAAATCGAATTGGGAATTTCAGAGTACAAGAAAACTCACGAGGATCATCCCAAGAAGGTGCTGAAAAAGAAGGATACAGCCACGACAACGGATCATTCCAAGCTCAAAGAGCTGGAAGGCCCGTTCAACAGTGGTCCAGAGGTGACGAAGGCCTGTCTTGGCTGTCACAACAAAGCCGGACACCAGTTCACCAAGAACAAGCATTGGACCTGGTCGTACAAGCACCCCAAAACCGGGCAGCAACTCGGTAAGCGTGTACTGGTCAACAACTTTTGCACTAACGCAAAAGGCAACGAAGGTATGTGTGCCCAATGCCATGCTGGCTACGGGATGACCGATTCCGATACCTATGATTTCACCAACGAAGAGAATATCGATTGCCTGGTCTGCCATGAAAGCACTGGGACGTATTACAAAACACCCACCAGCTCAGGCAACAAGGCCTGCTCCATCATGTTCAAGGGCAAACCACCCCTGGACTGGACAAAGATAGCACAGAGCGTTGCCGATCCCGGGCGCAACAATTGTGGTAAGTGCCACTTCTATGGTGGCGGTGGTGACAATGTCAAACATGGTGACCTGTCATCAGCACTGTTTAATCCATCGGAGGAAGTTGATGTCCATATGTCGACAGAAGGTGAAGACTTTGCGTGTATCACCTGTCATGTAGGTGAAGGACATGACTGGGCGGGTAGTCGGTATGACATGCTGACTCATGATGAGAATGGTACCGGGAAACCAGGCTCTCCACGTGAAGTGGCCTCTTGCGAAAGCTGCCACAGCACTACCCCACACCCCAAGGATTCCGTCATTGGCTTGAAACTGAACGGCCATCTCAACAAGGTTGCTTGTGAAACCTGCCATATACCAACCTATGCCAAGGGAGGTGTTGCAACAAAGGTCGACTGGGATTGGCGCACCATGGGCAAACTCAAGAATGGTGAGGGCTTCAAGTTGAAGGAATATACACAGGGGAATGGTGAACACCGAGCCACCTACAAGTCCATCAAAGGCAATTTTGTCTACGGTGAAAACCTGAAGCCTGAGTTGGAGTGGTTTGATGGGGTGATGAAATACACTACCATTGATACCAAATTCGATCCGGAAAAGGCCCCCATCAAGATCAATTATTTTAATGGATCCTACAATGACCCGGATTCAAGAATCTATCCCTTCAAGCGGATGCACACGATACAACCTTACGACAAGGGCAATAATACTTTGGTCTACATGCACCTGTGGGGTAACGACGATGACGCGCTGTGGGGCAACTACAAGTTCGACCGTGCCATCAAGGCCGGCATGGAAAAGAATGGCATTCCCTATAGCGGCGAATGGGGTTTCATCGAGACGGAGTCCTATTGGCCAATCAACCACATGGTTGCACCCAAGGAAGATGCCATGGAGTGTAGCGAGTGCCATGCCAAGGATGGTCGCATCGCACACCTTGAAGGATTCTATATCCCCGGCGCGGGCAGAACCAAGATGCTGGACATGATCGGGTTACTCGCTGTTCTGGGTACTGCTGGCGGTGTCCTCGGGCATGGCGCATTACGCATGATGGCATCCAGAAGGAGAAAGAAATAATGTCGACTTATATCGTTCAGGTTTTCAAACTGTTTGAGCGTATCTGGCACTGGAGTCAGGTCGCTTCCATTTTCGCCCTGCTGTTTACTGGCTTTGCCATTCATGGTGTACACAAGCTCATCAGTTTCGAGACGGCATCCTATGTTCATACCATCGTTGCGTTTGCACTGTTGCTGTTATGGATCTTCGCTACGTTCTGGTTGTTTACAACTGGCCAATGGCGCCATTACATACCAACCGGGGAGAACTTCATCAAGGTAGCAAAATACTACAGTTTTGGCATTTTCAAGGGCGATCACCACCCGTATCGCAAGACGTTTCGCCGCAAGCACAACCCGCTGCAGGCTCTGACCTATCTGATGCTCAAGATCGTGATCTTTCCCGCCATCTGGATATCAGGCATCGCCTACATGGTGATCAGTTTTGGCTATGGTGACAGCATTACGGCTGTAATGGGGTCGGGTACAATTGCCGTGATTCATACAATCGCCGCCATCGCAATCGTGATGTTCATCATTGCCCATGTCTACCTGTTGACAACTGGCCACTCATTCATTGCTCATGTCAAACCAATGATTACTGGCTGGGACGAGGTTGATCTGACCAATGAGGAAGCAGCGTTCATGATTGCCGACGAACGCAACCATATCAAGGTGAAAGACGGTGTGGTAATACACTGCGAATCCGAGGAAAAAAAGAGCTGATTCGCGCTCAATAGCGGATCATGCGGGGAGGACTTCCCCGCGCACAGAAAAAAGCCGGACTTACAAAAGCCCGGCTTTTTTTTATTGCTGACACCTTGTCAGCCCGGCAAGACCATCAAAAGGTAACGTAATTACTCAGTGAGTAGTTACAAGGTAAAAAAGCCTCTCTTTCTGCCAGACACTACTCGCTGATTCTCACTACCACAACATCAGTACGCGCACTGTGTACCAGAGCCGTTGTTGTCGAACCCATCAGGCGAGCCAGACCATGACGTCCATGTGACCCCGCGACAATCAGATCCACATTTTGTGCTTCGGCATAAGAGAGAACCGCACTCTTGGGCGTACCCCACAGCACCTTGTATTGAAGATCCGGATAATCAGCTGACTCCGCAACCTTCCTCAACCGGGCTTCGGCACTTTCAAACAGCAGCTGATCATCCTTGATATAGTCATAGGGCACAATCACACCATCGGTATCCCCTGCCGGAAAGACAATATGCTCTACCGCATTGATCAATGAAAGGCGGGCATCGTAATGTTTCGCCAACTCGATTGCCCGCTTCAGCGCCGCCTCGGAATAGCGTGAAAAATCGACTGCCACCAGAATATGCCGATAGGGCGCAATAGTAATTTCCGGTGGCTTCTCCTCAACTTCTTCCTCTGCCACATCCCCTTCCCTGAGCCAGTCCCACGCCTCCTGCAACTCATCACGTGGAAAGAAACGCACCTCAGTACGTGTCATCAGATTACCCAATCTGGTAATCCAGCCATGCCAGCGCTTCTCGCTGACAATCGCAATACGCTCAAAATCCTTTTCATGTTCGGTGCCAAACTTGAAGTCGTCCCATGCTGCCTTCAAATCCCACCCCTTGAAATCCTCAAGTTCGATCAACAGGGACAGAGGCCCATACTTGTGGATCAACGTCGTCAATCTGGGCAGAAACTTCTGATAATCCTCGTCCGTCAACTTCCCCGTCGCCTTGAAGGCAAAAATATTGTTTTCACTAACCGGTATTTCCTGAAACATGAACCTTCCTCCTCATCTCATTCGCAATGACTATCCGGTGATCATGAGCCCGAGAGTCTATTCCGTCTGTCACCTGTGTGACATGAAAAGCAGTAGAACCCCGGTATGGGAAGACGCTGCTTTTCCAGATTTCCTGTCTGGGCTCCTGCCGGGAATAACCTCCCCCCTCCTTCCATGAGTTTTTTCCCGCCCATGTCACTTTTATGACAGAAGGATTCATCCCTGGCGTTCATACTTCAAAGGTAACCCCGTCTTATTCGTGGTGGATTGCGGATCCTGGCGCTGGACTGGTGCGTCTGGGCGCCGTCCTGGAGCGAAATTTGTAGCAATAGCCACAACTTGAGTGAAGATCAAGCATAGGCGTGCCAGAACAAACCAGGACCGTGATAGGCTGAAGCCTCTCACCATTTGGGTGTAATGGGATTGTCAAGGGTTTGGCATTGTTTTCATTTGCTTATCATAGGCTTTAGCCACCACCTTGAATAAGACGGGGTAACTGCTCAGCGAGTAGTTACCTTTGAAGTTGTAAATACCCTTTGATTTGGAAGTCCTTTGAGATCAACCCAGGAGAAACCCCATGAGTGAGACAATTACCAAAACCTATGCCTCTGCAGAGGCGCTGAAAAACGTGAAGGATGATCTGGTTGCTACAGGTATCGAGCAGGAGCACATCTTCATTGATGAGGATGCCCGGCAGGTCAAGGTGATGATACCCAAGGCGATCGAGCCGGAGATTCTGGAAATTCTGGGCAGGCATCAGCCGGTTGACTGACCTGCAGCGGGATGATCAGCGCCGGCATCGACGGCAGACAATCATTTCGACCAGGATGACACCAAGGTAGATCAACAGAATCCAGATGAGATTTTGCGGGTTGGTGTTCCAGAGATAGATCATCAAGGCTGCCCACGAAGCGAGTGCCAGAAAAAGCCCGGTCAGTGCAAGCCAGCCATTGCCGGTGGCAGGCTTTCTCAGTCGCCATGCAGAGAGGTTGATCAGTGCAAAGATCAACAGGAAGGTGGAACTGGCAAACGAGGAAATGATGGTCAGGTTGGCCAGGTTAACAAAGATCAGCGTGATGATGGTGATGGCAACCAGGCTAACCCAAGGTATGTTGTTTTGCTGGGTTCTGAAGCCGAATGCCGGAGGCAGAGCCTGATCGGATGCCATGATCATGCCCAGTCTTGCGGTGCCGAACAGGGTGGCGTTGATGGCCGATGCGGTGGAAAACAGCGCTGCAAGCCCAATCAGCAGAAATCCGGCTTCACCGAGAAAGGGTTTGGCAGCAATTGCCAGCGCATATTCCTTGTACTTGTTGATTTCTTCCGGCAGCAGGTTTCCGACTGCGACAATGGACACCAATACATAGATGGCGATGGTGACAACAATCGACCAGATAATCGCAGGCTTGAGGTTGCGCTGTGGATCCTCCATTTCATTGATCGCATTGGGAATCAGTTCGAACCCTTCATAGGCTACAAAGATCAGTGCGGCACCCATCAGAACACCACCGGTGCCCTGATTGAATACCGGCAACAGATGATCCGCCTTGACATAAATCAGCCCTATGATGGCGAACAGAAACAGGATGATCACCTTGACGGTGACGATCAGCAGCTCGCTGGTGCCACTGGCCTTGACGCCATACAGGTTGACGCCAAGAAAAGTCAGCATGATGGCTGATTCCAGCATGTGGTGCATGGCTGGGTTGGCACCATTGGCACCCAGCATGGCACTGCCGTAAACACCGAACGTATAGGCATACAGGGACATGGTGCCAACATAGCCGATCAGCAACAGCCAGCCACCGGTGGCCGCAATATTGGGATTGGCAAAGGCATGTTCCAAAAAGGTGAAGCTGCCGCCACTGGATTGAAACAGTAATCCGAGCCGGGCATAGGAAAGCCCCGTAATGAGGGCAATAATGCCCCCCAGCGCAAATGCGATGGGCGCTGCATGACCTGCTTGCGCAATTGCCAGCCCCAGGACCGAAAAGATCCCACCGCCCACCATGCCACCAATGCCCATGGCAATGACTTCCTTGAGCGTCAGTTTTTCAGTGTTCCGTGATGCCATTTTCTGCCTCTGACAGGTTTACGCCAATCCCGGTAACAGCTTTGTCAGCCCGGATGCCAGCATCTGAATGCCAATGGCCGACAGCAACAATCCCATCACACGGGTGGCGATATTCAGGCCGGTGGTACCCAGCTTGTCGCCAATCGGTGAGGCGAGGCGCAGGGAAATCCAGACTGCTATGGCGACCAGGATAATGCCACCACTGAGGATGAAGTGATCACCCCACTGCGTTGCCTGATGCGCATCAATAATCACCAGGCTGATTGCACCAGGCCCGGCCATCAACGGAATGGCCAGCGGTACCACGGCAATATTTTCCTTGTCGCTGGCTTCATCGGCTTCGTCCGGCGTCTGCCGGGCGTGATTGTGCTTTGCCTGCATCATATTGATCGCCATCAGGACAATCAGCAGCCCGCCCCCTACCCTGAACGCAGGAATCCCGATACCGAAGAATCCAAGAATGGCTTCACCCGCCCAGGCGGAAATGATCAGAATAACGGCGACGGCAACGGCGCTGGTACGGGCAATCCGATTGCATTCGGCAACGGGGCGTTCACTACTGAGCGCCAGAAAGATCGGGATGGCCCCCAGTGGATTGACGATGGCCAGTACCCCGATCAGCGCCTTGGCATAGAGCGCATAGTCGGCGGAGAGCATCAGTCACTTCCCTTCACGGAGGTTTCCTCGCTGCTGTCTTCCCGGCTGGTCGGTTTTCTGCGTTTGCCGATATTCTTGCGGTCACGCAAGCGCTTCTTTGTTTTTACCGCCGGCTCCGCCTTGCGTGTCTTTCTCTTCTTCTTTTTGCTGCCGGCAGCCTTGCCGGATTTTTTCTGTTTCCTTGGTCCGGAGAATTTTGCCGGTAACCCCGGGACTTCCTCACGCTCGATTTCCAGTCCGAGATAGCGCTTGATGCTCGACATCAGGTTCCATTCCCGTGGACCAATCAGCGAAATGACCTCTCCGCTTTCACCCGCTCGCCCTGTTCTGCCAGCCCGGTGGGCGTAGTCGTCGCCAGTGCGGGGCAGTTCATGATTGATCACCAGATCTATGCCTTTGATATCCAGCCCACGAGAGGCCACATCCGTTGCAATCAATACCGCTACGGTTCCGTCGCTGAACAGCTCCAGAACCCGCTTTCGGGTTTCATGCGGAATCTCCCCGTGCAGCAGGGCCGAGCGGATGCCGGCCGATTGCAGGGCACCATGTAGACTTCCTGCATGCTCACGGGTGTTGGTGAAAATCAGCGCCTTGCCGAATTTGCGATGCTGCAGCAGCCAGTTGAGCAGTTGCACCTTGTGAGTGGGGTTGTCGGCCAGAATGATCCGATGCTCGATCCCTTCATGACGAGTTCTGACCGTATCGACGACAATATTCTTCGGATCTTTCAACAGCCCTTTTTTTACGCCACCCAGGCCCTTGTGGTAGAGCGTTGCCGAGAACAGCAACGTCTGCCGCTCGGTATTGCAGGCCTCACCAATTTTCAGTACGTCATCGCTGAAACCCATGTCCAGAATGCGATCTGCTTCGTCGAGCACCAGAATTTCCAGCCAGGAGAGATCTGTACTGGTGGCTTCGATATGTTCCAGCAGACGCCCTGGTGTGGCAATGAGCACCGACGGGTTCTTTTTCAATGCCTTGGCTTGCCGGCCAAAATCTTCGCCACCGGTCAACAGGCATACCCCCACCTCCGTTTCGGCAACCAGCTTGAGACACTCAGCGTTGATCTGGCGAGCCAGCTCGCGGGTGGGTACGAGTACCAGCAGGCGGGGGCGAGAGACACGATAGGGGTTTTCCGCTGCTGCCCGAGTCAGGATGTGTTGCAGTGCTGGTAGCAGATAGGCCAGCGTCTTGCCACTGCCGGTATGGGCGGTTATCTGCCAGTCTCCTCCCTGAAGAATGGCGGGAATGGCGGCTGCCTGGACGGCAGTGGCCTCGCCCAGCTGTTGCTTTTCGAGTGCGGCGTTGAGGTGCGGGTCAAAATTGAATTGATTCAGCAAAGTGTTCATCCGGGTTTCAAGATCAGGGTTATTTCTTTTTGCGTCGTGCTTTTCTGGCCGCCTTGAGCGCAGCCTTTTCTTCACGAATGACCATCAGCTCCGCCAGTTCCTTTTCCATCATGGGAGGGGTCTCCAGTGTCAGGCGTCCCAACTTGCCGGCACGCAGCTCCATCAGCAGCAGCCGCGAGGCCTTGTCGAAATCGATGCGACCACCACCGACCAGACAACCACGCTTGCGGCCAATGGTTTCCAGCAAGTCTTCTTCCGAGGCGGGCAGGTCAGCCAGCTGATAACGCTCAGTCAGTTGTTCGGGGTACCGCTGCAACAAATATTCGGCAGCAAACCACGCCACGTCGTCATATTCCATGGCCGTGTCCTTGATCGCACCGGTGACGGCCAGTCGATAGCCGCTGTTGCGGTTTTCCACATTGGGCCAGAGCATGCCGGGCGTATCGAACAGCACGATGCCATCATCGAGCTGAATGCGTTGCTGGGTCTTTGTCACGGCCGGTTCATTGCCGGTTTTTGCCACGGTGCGGCCAACCAGCGCATTGATCAACGTGGATTTTCCCACATTGGGAATCCCCATGATCAAGGCGTTGACCGGCTTCAGATTATCCGCCTTCTCCGGCACCATCTTGCGGCACAATGGCGTGAGCTGGCGCATTCGCTCAGGCTCCTCGGTCGTCAGTGCCAGCGTTTTAACGCCGCGTTCCCGCTCCAGGTAATTCTGCCATTCCCGCGTTTTTTCAGGATCCGCCAGATCGCTCTTGCTCAATACCTTGATGCAGGGCTTCCCCTGCCGCAATTCATTGATCATCGGGTTTTCGCTGGAAAAGGGAATGCGCGCATCGAGCACCTCGATGACCAGGTCGATGGTCGGCAGGCGTTTGCGAATCTCCTTGCTGGCCTTGTGCATATGGCCGGGATACCACTGGATCTGCATGAGGGTGGCCTATTTTTCCAGCAGCGTGATCCGATCCCTGTCGATGCGGATCAGTCGTTTCTTGTACAGACCACCCAACGCCTTCTTGTAGCTGCCCTTGCTGACCTGAAAGGTCTTGTAGATCTCGGCCGGCGGGCTCCTGTCGGTCAGGGTGGAAACCCCCTGATGCTGTCGCAGATGCTGCAGGATTCGATCCGACAAGGCAGCCCGGGTAGCCTGCGGTGGTGCAAGCTGCAGGGTCAGGTCGATCTTGCCGTCCTCGCGAATGGCCTTGATGAATCCCTTGAGTTGATCGCCATAATGCAGCGGCTGGAAAACCTCGTTGCGATAGAGAAGTCCGCTATGCGTTCCATTGATGGCTGCCTTGAAACCCAGCTCCGTTTCATCCCAGATGACCAGATCCACCGCCTCACCCTCCTTGAGCCAGGCAGACTTGTCAAAAAGATGATTCTCCAACTGCATGGTGCCGGTGATGCGATCCTTGATGTCATCGAGAAAGGCAAAAACGACATAGGATTTCCCCACCTCCATGCGTTCGACCTGCTCGCTGAAGGGTACCAGCAAATCCTTGGGCAGGCCCCAGTCAAGAAAGGCACCAATGCGATTGACGGCCACCACCTTCAGCAACGCACATTGCCCGACCATCACTTTGGGCGTTTCCGTGGTGGCAATCAGCCGGTCTTCCGAATCCAGATGGATGAACACGTCCAGCCAGTCATCGACGACGGTGCCCGCAGGTACATAGCGCGAGGGCAGCAGAATCTCCCCGAGATCCCCGGCATCGAGATACAGGCCGAAATCGACGGCCTTGAGCACCTTGAGGTGGTTGATCTTGCCTATATCAGCCATGGTGTATTGTGATCACAGGTCCAGATAGTCGGCAACGAAATCGGCATCCTTGTCTCCCCTTCCGGAAAGATTGACCAGAATGGTCTGCTCTGGCGTCATCTCTGCGGCGGCCTTCATCGCGTAGGCAATGGCATGTGCACTTTCCAGCGCGGGGATGATGCCCTCGGTGCGTGACAGTGTCATGAAAGCGTCCAGACATTCCTTGTCGTCGGCCGTGGTGTAGCTGACGCGGCCAATATCCTTGAGGTAGCAGTGCTGCGGCCCGACGCCAGGATAATCCAGGCCGGAGGCGATGGAATAGACGCCCAGCGGGTTGCCGGATTCATCCTGCAGGTTATAACACTCGAAACCGTGGATGGCACCCTTGGTTCCCAGCGTCAGCGTGGCTGCGTGATCCGGTGTATCGAGCCCCTTGCCCGCGGGTTCGACGCCCACAATCTCCACGTCATCGTCCTGGAGAAAGGCGGTAAACAGGCCAATGGCATTGGAGCCGCCGCCCACGCAGGCCGTAATGATGTCCGGCAGTTTGCCTTCCTTTTCCAGAAACTGGCCACGCGCTTCCTTGCCAACCACGCTCTGGAAATCGCGAACCATTTTCGGAAACGGGTGCGGCCCGACCACGGAGCCAATAGCGTAGAAGTAGTTGACTGGATCGCTCAGGTATTCTTCGAATGCGCTGTCCACTGCATCCTTGAGTGTACGGGTACCACGACTGACCGGCACCAGCTTGCAACCGAGTATCTTCATCTTGGTAACATTGGGGTGCTCCTTTTCGATGTCGATCTCGCCCATGTGAATTTCACAGTCGATCCCGACCAGCGCACATGCGGTGGCCAGTGCCACGCCATGCTGCCCTGCTCCGGTTTCAGCCAGCACCTTGGTCTTGCCCATGTGCTTGGCCAGCAGAGCTTCGCCCAGGCAATGGTTGATCTTGTGCGCCCCGGTGTGGTTGAGGTCTTCGCGCTTGAAATAGATTTTGGCACCACCAATTTTTTCCGATAATCGTTTGGCATGGTAGATCGGGCTGGGCCGGCCAACATAGTCGGTATACAATTGGGACAGTTCGTTCCTGAAAGCTTCGGTATTACGAACTGCTTCGTAGGCGTTATCGATATCATCCATGATGGCCTTGAGTTCAGGCGGGATAATCTGACCTCCATACTCGCCGAAGTAACCTTTATCGTCGGGCATTGCGGAAAATTGTTGCGTCATGGTGCCTCACTTATGTACTTTTGCATGCTTGGTGAAGCCGCAGAGTATACGCCAACACAGACACCATCGCATGAAATAGCATGGTACGCGCAGATGCCCGATCCAAGGTGCATCAGTCAGCCCGCTCAAACAACGGAGAGTCAATTCCAACTCATGAGTTCATTACAGACGTCTCAGGCAAAAGGACAACTATCAACGCAGGACGCAAAGGACTCGACACAACCACACAAACCCCGGACATCCGGGCGCAAGGATTCGGGAAAGAACCGGCGAATCTTCAAGCAGGCATTGCAGCGACAGGAGGAGAAGGAGGAGCTGATCCCCTATCAGGCCGAACTGATCAAGCTGCAGGAGCATCTGGAACGTACCGGCAAGAAAATGATCATCCTGTTCGATGGTCGTGATGCCTCCGGCAAGGGCGGTACCATCCGCCGCATCACGCGATACATGAACGAAAAACACTACCGTGTCGTGGCACTCGGCAAACCCACGGACCGGCAACAGACCGAGCTGCACATCAAGCGCTATATCGAACAATTTCCGCGTGCGGGTGAAATCGTGCTGTTCGACCGCAGCTGGTACAACCGCGCCATGGTGGAACCGGTCATGGGATTCTGCACCCAGGCACAGTATCGGCGCTTCATGAACAATATCACGACCTATGAACGGGGCTTTGTTGATGACGGCCAGACTGCCTTGCTCAAACTCTATTTTTCCGTCTCCAAGGAAGAGCAGGCACGGCGTTTCGAGCGGCGCAAGAATGATCCGCTGCGTCACTGGAAACTGAGCGAGGTAGACCTTCAGGCGCAGGATCTGTGGGATGAATTCACCGAAAAGAAATACCGGCTGCTGCAGAAGACCCATACCCCTGATTCTCCGTGGTACATCATCCGCTCGGACAACAAGCACCTGGCACGGCTCAATACCATGCGCCTGATCCTGAGCAAGATGCCCTACCGCGGACGCCGGCGGTCACTGAATTTCACGCCTGATCCCGAGATCATCATCGCCGGCGACAAGGAGCTGCAGCTGATGAAGGCCCAGTTCAGAAAACATGGTCGATTCGTTTCCTGAATATTCCACGATCTGTTGCCCGTTTGAGATAGATCAGCTTTTTTTCCGATAAACATTGAAGTATCCGATTCGCATACCATACTTCTAAATAACAGGCGGGAGATTCGATCGAGAGTTGGAACGCTTCCCGAGCCTGTCAACGAAAACAGAATCAAGGAGCCAAATCATGTTACTTCAAGAAAAAAGCAGCGGTCATCTGATCGAAGTCAGTGATCCAAAGGAAGTATTTGATCCATTTGAAAAAGCATTTACCGGCCGACTGGATTATGGTGAGGAACGTTCAGATCCGCAAAAGTTCTCCAAGGAAGATGTGGTATTTCCTTCGGGTGAAGCATTACCAGCTTGCTGGCGTGATCCGCATTATCGCGACAAGTGACCATTTCATGGTTTCCTGACATCAACCTTGATGTCAGGTTCGCTTCTTTAGGGAGGCGGGTGAAAATCCGTCTCTCATGATATGTGGTAAAAAGAATAACTGGCGTTGCTTAAATACCACATATCTGCCTGAATTTGCTGTTGTACTCTATCCCTCCTTTGCGCTAGTCTTTCACTGACTTACACCTGAATCCGAGACTCAACCGCGGTGTCTGACACAAGCTCTCGATTCCACAGCGGATCAAAAAAAAACCGCCTAACCCAAGGGTGAAGCACGAAAATTTGAAACCACTGTGAAACCAATATCTTGCGCCATTCATCCCCGTCTGAACCCCAGATTCAGGTTACAGGCCATGTAACTACTCAGCGAGTAGTTCACATAGGCAGTAGCTGCTCGGATTGCCTCTGAAATCCGTCAGATCAAGGCGGAAAATGGGAGTTTACAAGCGTAAATGACCTTTTTAGCGCAGAGATGATGGATTTCAGAGGGGAGCCGAGTAATTACGAGGCTATTTATCATGTGTCATTGCACCAAAGGCAGCAGCCGATACAGGCATCATGCGGCTACTCGGAGAGTAGTCCCAATGTGGTATGGCCGTGTCACCGCGGATCAATAGCCATGAATCACCTTCAGGAAAACCGGAACAGCTATCAGCCGCTCCGGCGAGACAGAACTTGTCAATCATCAGCACAACAACTCAAGTGAGGTAATAATGAAGAAATTAGCAGCCAGTCTGGTCACTCTGGCCTGTATCAGCGGGATTGCATCCGCGGATACGCTCGGCGCGGTACAAAAGAATGGCCATCTCAAGTGTGGCGTTACTACAGGGCTGGCCGGCTTTTCCGCAGCCGATGAAAAAGGGGTCTGGAATGGTATTGATGTCGATATTTGCCGGGGTGTTGCCGCTGCGGTTCTGGGCGATGCCTCAAAGGTCAAGTACACCCCACTGACAGCCAAGGAGCGTTTTACTGCGTTACAGTCCGGCGAGATTGACATGCTGTCTCGCAACACCACCTGGACGCTGACGCGCGATGCATCGCTGGGCCTCAACTTTGCCGGCGTCAACTACTATGACGGTCAGGGCTTTCTGGTCAGCAAGGACCTGGGTATCGACAGTGCCTTGAAACTGGACGGCGCCTCTGTCTGTATCCAGGCGGGTACCACCAGTGAACTGAATCTGGCGGATTACTTCAAGGCCAACAACATGAAATACCGCGCGGTCACCTATGATTCCTCGGATCAGACCATCAAGGGTTTCGAAGCCGGTCGTTGCGATGTACTCACCTCGGATCAGTCTCAGCTCTATGCCCTGCGCATCAAGCTGGCCAAACCGGAAAGCGCTATCGTCCTGCCCGAAGTCATTTCCAAGGAGCCTCTGGGACCGGTTGTACGTCAGGGTGACGATAAATGGTTCAACATCGTCAAGTGGACACTGTTTGCCATGGTCAATGCAGAAGAGCTTGGTGTTTCTTCTTCCAACATCAAGAAGATGAAGGACAGCAAGGATCCGGCCATCCAGCGTCTGATGACTGGCCAGGGTGAAAAACTCGGACTCGCCGATGACTGGTCGTACAATATCATCAGTCAGGTCGGTAACTACGGCGAGATCTTCGAGCGTAATGTTGGTGCCGGCTCACCACTCAAGATCCAGCGAGGCCTCAATGCCTTGTGGAACAAGGGCGGCATCATGTACGCACCGCCCATCCGATAAATCTGTACGTGAACAAGCCTGCTTTATGCAGGCTTGTTTTTATCCGCATGGCGCAGACACTGTGCTCCCGCTCATTGCGTGGTGACACGGTTACCCGCCACGTTCTGGCATTACGGCAAGATTTATGAATAAACCACAAGAAAAAGTCACAGCCGACAAACCTTCCCTGATCAATTCCCCCCAGTTCCGGGCCGTGTTCGCCCAGACTGTCCTGCTGATCGCGCTGGCAGTTTTCTTTTACCTCATAATCCAGAATATGCTTGCCAATATGGAAGCGCGGGGCATTTCCACCGGTTTTGGGTTTCTCTGGGAAAAATCGGGCTTTGGCATACTGCAATCACTGATTCCCTATTCGGAAGACTCCACCTACGGAGCCACCTTTGTAGTCGGGCTTCTCAATACACTGCTGGTTTCGATTCTCGGCATTATTCTGGCTTCGATCCTCGGCTTCTTCATCGGAGTGGCAAGGCTTTCCAAGAACTGGCTGATCTCAAAAATTGCCGGCGTCTATATTGAAACCTTTCGCAATATCCCGCTGCTGCTGCAAATCTTCTTCTGGTATTTTGCCGTTATACGCCCCCTCCCCTCACCCCGGCAAAGCCTGTCGCTTGGCGATATGTTCTTTCTGAACGTGCGAGGACTCTATCTGCCCAGGCCGGTATTGGAATCCGGCTTCGGCTTTCTGCTCACAGCGCTGGTGGTTGCCATCGTGCTGGTGTTTCTAATGCGGCGCTGGGCCATCCGGCGTCACTATGCAACCGGGAAAACTTTCCCCGTGTTTACCTCGTCGGTCGTGATCCTGATCGGTTTGCCACTGCTGGCCTATCTGGGTACTGGCGGCACATTGAACTGGGACCTCCCTTCACTGCAGGGCTTCAACTTCCGCGGCGGTATTACGGTCATTCCCGAATTGCTGGCGTTGCTGATTGCGTTGACGATCTATACGGCGGCATTTATTGCCGAGACGGTACGAGCCGGCATTGTTTCGGTCAGCAAGGGGCAGACCGAAGCGGCATTATCGCTGGGTCTGACACATGGGCAGACGTTGAACATGGTCATCATTCCCCAGGCCTTGCGGGTCATCATCCCGCCACTGACCAGCCAGTATCTCAATCTGGTGAAGAACTCATCGCTTGCAACGGCCATTGGCTATCCCGATATTGTCAGCGTCTTCATGGGTACGACCTTGAACCAGACCGGACAGGCGGTGGAAATCATTGCCATGACCATGGCGGTCTATCTGACGATCAGCCTGCTGATCTCGGCCTTCATGAACTGGTACAACCA
>CAYTPO010000137.1:0-2635 GCA_964439815.1 uncultured Thiotrichales bacterium | reverse complement strand
TCTACCGATCCCCCTCCGGGACATCAGACAATTTGGCGCGGCTATTCCGCGCTTCAGTTGATGTGTGAAGGATTTTCCTTGCAAAATCATGGAGCTGTTGTCTAGCTATGTTTGTGGGTAATAGGCAGTCCTAGGAGGCTGCGGATTACCGCAGCCACGGAGGACAACTATCTGGCCGCTGGCTGCTGCGGGGGGGCAGCCCGGTAGGTGGGCGGTATGTAGCCATAATAGCCGTAGTTATAAAGATAGTTCTGGTTATAGCCGGGCCAGTAACCCGAGTTGTAACGATTGTAGTTGCGGTAATAATTCGAGCTGGCGGCGCTGCTGTTGCCATACCCCCGCCCATAACCGTTGCCCTGATAATAGCCATTGCCATAACCCTGGCCATAATACTGTCCGTAATTGCGCCCGTAGCCATAGGCATTGCCACGGCCATCACCCTCGCCGCGACCGCTGGCATTGCCTTTTCCCTTGCCTTTGCCCTTGGCACGCGCCTTGATTTCCAGGTCGAATTCCATGTCGCCCATCACGTCACCAAAGACATCCCCCATGACATCTCCCATCACGTCCGACATGCCATCTCCCATACTGTCAAAAATGGTATCGCCCTTGCCGTTCCACCAGTTACGGCCACCGCCACGACTTCGCCCATCACCATAGCCATAACCATCGCCCCGGTAGTATCCGCGGTTGTCATTCCTGTCGCCAAACGGAAACCAGTCCGCCTGCAGCGTCGCAGCGGCAAGCATGATGGCACAGCCTGCAATGATGGAATATTTCATGAACTCTCCTCCAATCAATTAGCGTCTCTCGACAGGAAATGCAGCGACTTGTCCAAGTCTAAGCCTGAAAACCGGGTTTCACACACTCACCAGCCAATAAAAACGTGCGCTGTTGACAAAAATCAAAGACGACCGCCCAGTTACGACAAAGCCACTCAGAGCATGCCTCGCTCCGCCATGGAGACACAGTCGTCACCCACAACAATATGATCCAGCACCCGCACATCCACCAACGCCAGCGCATCTTTCAGCTTGCGAGTGATCTGCACATCGGCATTACTCGGTTCCGCGATGCCCGAGGGATGATTATGCGCCAGTATCACCGCTGCCGCATTCAGGGAAATGGCCTTTTTCACCACTTCCCTGGGGTAAACACTGGCTCCATCGATGGTTCCGGTGAACAGCTCGGAAAATTCGATCAGACGATGGCGTGTATCCAGAAACAGGCAGGCAAACACCTCCATCGACTTGTGCCGCAGTTGCTGCTGCAGATAGCGCCGCGCATTGGCTGGATCGGTAAAGGCGTCACCCCGCTGCAAATGCTCGTGAAGATGCCGGTTGGCCATCTCCAGCACCGCCTGCAGCTGGGCAAACTTGGCCAGCCCCAGACCATGGTTGCGGCAGAACCCCTCCACATCTTCCTGCAGTAGTGCCCGCAGGTTTCCGTAGCGATCCAGCAGCTCTCGCGCCAGATCAACCGCCGTCTTTCCCTGCGTGCCTGTGCGCAGAAAGATGGCCAACAGCTCGGCATCAGACAATGCGGTGGCGCCGCGCTGAATCAGTTTTTCCCTCGGCCGCTCATCCGCCGGCCAGTCTGTAATCGACATCCCTGTTTCCTGACTTTTCCCCATGCAACCTTGAACATATCACCATCAACAGCGGTACAATCAGTTCTGCTTTCACACCACAGGATAATCCCCGCCCATGGCACTGCAAAACCGACACATCATCCTGGGCATCACCGGTGGCATTGCCGCCTACAAGTCAGCCGAGCTGACCCGCCTGCTGGTCAAGGCCGGCGCCGAGGTGCAAGTGGTGATGACCACCTCCGCCGAAGCCTTCATTACCCCCCTCACCTTTCAGGCATTGAGCGGCCGAGAGACCAGAACCACGCTATTCGACCCGGCTCACGAGGCCGCCATGGGGCATATCGAGCTGGCACGCTGGGCCGACCTGATCCTGATCGCACCCGCCTCGGCAAATACCTTGGCCCGTCTTGCACACGGCATGGCCGATGATCTCTTGACCACACTCTGCCTCGCCAGTTCGAACCGGCTTGCCGTGGCCCCCACCATGAACCGGCAGATGTGGGCCAATGCCGCAACACAGCACAATCTGCAAATCCTGCAGCAGAGAGAGGTCCACATCCTCGGTCCCGATTCGGGCGAACAGGCCTGCGGTGATACCGGCCCCGGCCGCATGCTGGAACCTGCCGACATCATGGCGCAGATCAAGCCATTTTTCTCCACAGGCCACCTTGACGGTAAACGGGTCATGATCACCGCAGGCCCCACCAGGGAACCTATCGACCCGGTTCGCTATCTAAGCAATCGCAGCTCGGGAAAAATGGGCGTCGCCCTGGCGCAGGCAGCATTGGACGCGGGCGCAACGGTCACCCTGATCACCGGCCCCATCACCATCGGAACACCGGATGGCGTGAACCGGGTCAATGTCGAAACCGCTGAACAGATGCATAATGCCGTCATGGCAAACGCTGGAGAGATGGACATCCTGATTGCCACTGCAGCCGTCAGCGACTATCGCCCGGCGACCCCGCAGGACCGCAAGATCAAGAAATCAGCCAGGGAACTGGATTTGAAGCTGGTCAGAAACCCCGACATCCTGGCCACTGT
>CAYTPO010000136.1:0-15608 GCA_964439815.1 uncultured Thiotrichales bacterium | reverse complement strand
GCCTATGACCAGAAGGATGCCGAAGGTTTCATCAAATTGAACGCGCTGCGGTTACGAGTGGCAGCAGGGCGCAGAAGCTAGTGCTCCATCAAACCTGAATTGATGGAGTATTAGCCATCATGCACCCACTCCGGTCTGTCCTCGTTGTCCTGCTGCTGCTTGTCAGCGGCTGTGCAACGACTTCCGGGGATCTCAAGGAAAATCCGGATCCCTGGGAGAGCTTCAACCGCAAGGTGTTCAAGTTCAACACCACGCTGGATGATGCTATTGTCAAACCGGTCACACGTGGTTACCAGGCCGTTACGCCGGATTTTGTCGAAAAAGGCGTGGCCAATGTCTTTTCCAATCTGTTTGATGTCAGCAATTCACTGAACAATCTGTTGCAGGGCAAGCCAAGGCTGGCAGGCAATGATGCCGCGCGTTTTGTCATCAATTCCACTCTGGGCGTGCTGGGACTTTTTGACGTTGCCAGCAAGACCGGGCTGACCAAGCACCAGGAAGATTTTGGTCAGACGCTGGCGGTCTGGGGGCTGGACTCCGGCCCGTATCTGATGCTGCCTTTCGTTGGGCCATCGACATTGCGGGATACGCCCGGGCGCGTTGTCGATTACTATACCTACCCGCTGGCCTATGTCTCTCATGACTTGACCCGGATAGAGCTGACGGGGCTCTACTATCTCGATTTACGCTCCTATCTGCTCTATGCAGAGGATGCGATCGGCACCCAGTTCTTCGATCCTTACGCTGTATTACGCGACGCCTACCTGGAGCGCCGCGCCATCCTGATCGCCGATGGCAAGGGCATGGAACATCCGGAAGACGACGATGAGCTGATCAATGAACTCGAAGCGCTCGAGGACTGACCTGTCCGATCCCTGATTCGAGAGCAATCTGTATCGTTATAATCCCTGCAGAAGGCGTGGTTTTGGTATCGCTGAAAACGTTACATTATGACACGATGCTGATGCGGAAATGTTTAGTAATATCAAGTAGATACGCTCAAAAGGCCATCCTGGGTCACAGGTTGTCTCCTGGTGTACCCGACGAAGTGATGTTTTTGCAGAGTGAACGCGGAGGTTTATTGCCGTTTTTCCCGTCAGTCGACGGAACCGGGAAAATGCTTCCCGTATAATGCTGTCAAAACGGATTGCTTATAATTGTCCTGGAAGACAGCGCTACGGCCCCTTATCAATGGAACTGAGTATTGGAAACGGATTTCCAATTTTTTTCTGTTTGCGGCTGTAGCCTTCCCTCTCTGTAACCTGCTTGCAGATTTCTGATCGACCCCATTTCCAAATTTCCGGTAGCTGCTCGGTGAGTAGTTGCAATTCCTGACGAATCTCATTTCATCCCGTCTTATTTATGGTGGATCGTGGATCCTGGCGCTGGACTGGTGCGTCTGGGCGCCGCTCTGGAGCGAAATTTGTAGCAATCGCTACAACTTGAGTGAAGCGCAAGCGCAGGCGTGTCAGAACAAGCCAGGGCCGTGATAGGCTGAAGCCTCTCACATTTGAGTGAAACGGGACTGTCAAGGGTTTGTCATTGTTTTCATTTGCTTATCACAGGCTTTAGCCGCCACCATGAATAAGACGGATTCATATCTCTCGCCCTTGGGGCGCAGCCTGTTCGTGGAATCAACTTTAGTTAGACCTGCGTCCTTATGTTGGCATAATAAACGGTGCACATTGAGCGACAAGCGGTCAGCGTTCTCGCTGAGAGCTGCTGGCCCCCGACAGGCAAATACCTGAAGTCGCGCGTAAACCCCGGATTCAGGTAATAATTACGTAACTGCTCAGCGAGTAGTTCACATAGGCAGTAGCTGCCCGGATTGCCTTCGAAATCTGTCAGATCAAGGCGAAAAATGTGTGTTTACAAGCGTAAATGACCTTTTTTCAACGCAGAGATGATGGATTTTAGAGGTGAGCTGAGTAGTTGCATACATAATTACAAGACCCAATATGAATACTCAGGCGCCCATCAAGGTAACCTTGATAGGCATGGAGGATCGGTCGCAAAAGATTCTGACCCGAATCATTACTGCGGCTGATGTACCTTCGTGCGTAATGACTGACGAAACGGCGGCGGATATTGCCGTTGTCGATCTGGATGGTGATTTTTCACAGGATGAGTTGCTGGCGATTCATCAGCAACTGGATATGCCTGTTATCGCGTTGTCGGAAACCGAGGTTCATGCGCCCAATGTGCTCTGGGTCGTCAAACCGATTCAGTCGCGGCCACTGTTGCAGGCAATCTGGAAACTGGGCCGGCAGCGCCAGCAGCGGGCATTGCGCCGCCGCCGACAGGCGCTGCTGGCCGGTAGTGCCCGGGTACAACGTGAGGTGACGCAACAACTACGTAGCAAACCAGTGGCAAGAACCAGCGGCATTGCGGCAAAAAGTGGCCCGCAGTTGCGGGAAGCCATGCTTTGCGGGGTAGAGCGGGAGGAGGCCTATCTGGCGCCAAAGCTGCCGGCCGGCCTGTTCTATGATCCTGGCGTCCATCTGCAAAGCATTGTGCAGGGGGCGATCGATGAGGTGAAGCGTCGTGGTCGGCCAATGATCATTCGTGGCCTTGGGCGGGATATCACCGTCTTCCAGCATGGTGAGTTCGTTGCGACCGAGCTGACGGCTTTTCAGCTGCGTGAATTGTCCAAGTCGCAGTTCGACAGGAAACTGGTGGTATTCCTCTTTGCTCGTGAATCGACGCTGGACATGGATCGCTTGCATCAGCAGGCTGAGCGACGTGATGAATTCATGTGGAAGCTGGCGTTGTGGTGTGCCAGGGGTCGATTGCCACGTGGTACCAGCCTGGACAAGCCGGTCAGCATTGTGGCCTGGCCCAACCTTACCCGGCTGGCGCTGTTTCCCCATGCGGTGCAACTTGCTGCGCTATGGCATCGCCAGGCGATCAGCATCCGGGCGACTGCGATCCTGCTGGATCTCTCCTACAAGTATGTCTTCTCCTTCTATGCCGCCTGTCTGCAGCTTGGGCTGATCAGGGAGCATTCCCGTCCCGAAAACTTTCATCTGCAGGCTGCGGGCAGTCGGGCCAGCAGGGGCTTTCTGGGTCGAGTTCTGGGTTACCTCAACCGCAGAGTGAGAGGCAGCAATGCATCATAAGATACTGTTTTCCGGCCCTGTTGGCGCCGGAAAGACCACGGCGATCGCCTCAATCAGCGATACGGCGCCGGTGTTTACCGAAGCGCGAGCCCGGGATCGCACGCGGTTGATGAAGGAACACACCACTGTTGCCATGGACTATGGTGTGATGGCGCTGGATGGTGGTGACAAGGTGCATCTCTATGGTACACCGGGACAGCCACGTTTCGACTTCATGTGGGATATTCTTGCTGAGGGAGGTCTTGGCATCATCCTGCTGATCGACAACAGCGATGTGGGGGCGTTGCGCAAGTTGCGTCTCTTTCTCGATGCCTTCGGTGAGGTGATAAGGCGCACTCAGCTGGTGGTGGGCGTGACGAAGATGGACCTGAGCCGGGTGCTCTCCCTGGAGGATTACAGCCGGAAAGTGGAGGAAGCCGGTATCCGGGCTCCGGTGCTGGAGGCTGATGTACGCCAGCGCCGGGATGTGGCCATTTTGATCGAAGCCCTACTTTATTCAATTGATCCGGGGCTGGACGGGCAGGGTGCGGAAGAACCATAAGAACAGACATGACAACTAACCACCTGAATCCGTGTTTAAGCCTCGGATTCAGGCTGCCAGAAAATAGTTGCACAATAAAATCAGGAGCAGAGAACCATGAGAGCAGAACAATTGAACGCCATCCTCCGAAGGCTGAACAGCACTTCGGGAGAAATCGAGGCAGCAGCCATCATTTCCACGGATGGTCTGGTGATGTCGTCCTATGTGCCGGACAATATCGATGATGACCGTCTTGGTGCGATGAGTGCCGCAATGCTGTCCTTGGGTGAGCGTGCAGCGCTGGAACTGGGGCGGGGCCAGCTGGAGCAGGTGCTGATCAAGGGGACGGGTGGCTTCATCATTCTGATTCATGCCGGTCGGGATGCGGTACTGACGGTGCTGACCTCGCAGACGGCCAGGCTCGGGCTGATCTTCCTGGATGTGCGCCGCACGGCGGCCGAGGTAGCCCAGCTCGTTTGATATGACTGTGGGCTCCCGTGAACGGTCACCCCGTCTTATTCAAGATGGCGGCTAAAGCCTGTGATAACTAAATGAAAATCATGGCAAACCCTTGACAGCCCCGTTTCACCCGAACGGTGAGAGGCTTCAGCCTGTCACGGTCCTGGCTTGTTCTGGCACGCTTGCGTTTCACTCAAGTTGTAGCGATTGCTACAACTTTCGCTCCAGAGCAGCGCCCAGACGCACCAGCCCAGCGCCAGGATCCACGATCCACCATGAATAAGACGGGGTCACTGGAAAGATGAAAATGCTATAGTGCCGCGACCAAACGAACACTGGAGCGTCAATGCATCTGCATATTCTGGGGATTGCCGGCACATTCATGGGAGGCATCGCGCAGCTGGCACAGGCTGCAGGTCATGAAGTCACCGGGGCCGATGAAAGGATCTACCCCCCCATGAGTCACCAATTGCAGCAGGCCGGCATTGAATACCGGGAAGGGTTTGCGCCGGAGCAGCTTCGTGACGAAGATCCGGACATCGTGGTTGTTGGCAATGTCATGTCGCGTGGCCGGCCAGTGGTGGAGGAGATGCTCAACCGTGGCTGGCGCTATATTTCCGGTCCGCAATGGTTGTACGAGAATATCCTGCAGGCACGTTGGGTGCTGGCGGTGGCCGGTACGCACGGCAAGACTTCGACCGCTTCGATGCTGGCCTGGATACTCGACTACGCGGGATTGAATCCGGGCTTCCTGATTGGTGGTGTACCGGAGAACTTTGGTGTTTCCGCACGACTGGGGGAGTCTCCCTTCTTCGTGATCGAGGCGGATGAATACGATACGGCGTTCTTCGACAAGCGTTCCAAGTTTGTCCACTATCATCCGCGCACGCTGGTGATCAACAATCTGGAATTCGATCACGCCGACATCTTCTCTTCTCTGGCTGACATTCAGCGACAGTTTCATCACCTGATCCGGATGGTGCCCGGTGAAGGGCTGGTCATTCATCCTGATGCATCGCCGGCAATTGATGAAGTGCTGCAGCAGGGTTGCTGGACACCGACGGAAACACTGGCCGAGGAACAGTCCTCCGGTTGGAGTTATCGCGCCGAGCAGCCGGATTGCGCCGTGATCACCATTCTGTTCGATGGCGAAGCCTGCGGTACTCTGCGATGGAAACTGCTGGGACACCATAACGCCATGAATGCGCTGGCAGCCTGTGCGGCAGCGCGCCATGCAGGCGTAGCCCCGGAGCATGCGATTGCCGCGCTGGCACAGTTCAAGGGTATCAAGCGACGGCTCGAACTGCGGGGCGAGTTACGGGGGATCAGGGTGTATGACGATTTTGCCCACCATCCCACTGCTATAGCGACGACGCTGGAGGGGCTGCGACAGAGTGTCGGGCAGGCCCGGGTCGTCGTGGCTTTCGAGCCGCGCTCCAATACCATGCGGCAGGGGATACACAGGGAGGCCCTGGCAGCATCATTTGCCAGGGCGGATCAGCTGCTGGTATTGCAGCCGGCTGAGCTGCCCTGGGATATCGCAGCGCTGGACTATCCTCTGGAGACCCGTTTCTTCTCTTCGGTTGATTCATTGCGCAGCGCACTACTTGAAATGGCCCGGTCCGGTGATCATATCGTGGTGATGAGTAACGGAGGGTTTGGTGGTCTGCATGAGCAGCTACTGACGGCATTGCAACAATGAGGCACAAGGAAGCAATTTCACTGGCGATGACGGGTGCGTCCGGGGCGCAATACGGACTGCGCCTGCTGGAATGCCTGCTGCAACAGGGTATTCCGGTCGATCTCATGTTGTCGCAACCGGCGCAGATCGTCATTGGCATGGAGACGGACTGGCAACTACCGGGACGTATCAGGGAGATCGAGCGAGTGTTCACCGAGCGTTTTGATGCAGTGGAGGGGTTGTTGCGCCTCTATGGTGAAAAGCAGTGGACGGCAGCCTTTGCCAGTGGTTCCGCGGTCAACCGGGCGATGGTGGTGTGCCCCTGCACGACCGGTACGCTGGCGAGTATTGCCACCGGGCAGAGCCGTAGCCTGATGGAGCGTGCGGCGGATGTCACGCTGAAGGAGCGTCGCAAGCTGCTGCTGGTAGTACGTGAAACACCGTTTTCCGAGATTCATCTGCAGCACATGTTGACCCTCAGTCGCATGGGTGCGGTCATTATGCCGGCCAATCCCGGTTTCTATCACCGGCCGCAATCCGTGGCCGCACTGGTGGATTTCATGGTGGCGAGAATCCTGGATCACCTCGATCTGGAACATGAGCTGATGCCTGTATGGGGAGCTGATGATGACAACTGAAAGCGAACAGCTACCGGTCTTTCCACTCAACCTGGTTTTGCTGCCGGGGGGCGTGCAGTCGCTGCAGATCTTCGAGCCACGTTATCTCGATATGGTCAGCCGCTGCCTGCGGGAAGATTCCGGTTTTGTCATTACCCTGATTCGTGAAGGAGATGAGACTCATGGCATCCCCGATATCTACAAGACGGGCGTCAAGGTGGAGATCATCGACTGGGGGCAGGGCAGCAACGGGCTGCTCAACATCGTTGTAAAGGCCAGCTGCAAAGTGACCATCGCCAATCCGCAGGTGCGGCCTGACCAGTTGATGATGGCGGATATCGAGCTGCTCGAAACCGAGGATGAGAGGAAACTACCCCCCGAGTTCGCCAGCATGAGCGAGATGTTGGGACGGATTCTCGAAGAGCTGGGGCCTCCCTACAACAATGAGGTCAGGCTGGATGATGCAGCCTGGGTTGCCGGCCGTCTGGTGGAGTTCCTGCCGCTGAAACTGGAACGCAAGCAGGCGTTGCTGGAACTCGAAGATCCGCTGACCCGGCTGTTCATGCTACGCGATGACATGCTGAATCTGGAGATCATCTGAACACCACAACCGGCAAAAACAGCCGCTCTTGACGTTGTCACTGGCGGGAGTGCCCGATCTGTGGCACAGTGCGCAGCTTTATCCTGTGGCCGGTCTGCAGGGCATTTTTTCAACCAAACCTTTATGAGGAGCCTCCCATGGCGACTATTAATATTACCTCGGAAAACTTTGAACCCACTATCAAGGACAATGATATCGTCATCGTCGATTTCTGGGCCGAGTGGTGTGGACCCTGCAAATCCTTTGCACCCACTTTCGAAGCGGTTTCCGAGAAGCACCCTGATATTGTTTTCGCCAAGGTCAACACCGAAGAGCAGCAGGAGCTGGCAGCATCCTTCCAGATTCGTTCCATCCCCACGCTGATGATCTTCCGTGAGCAGGTCATCCTCTTCTCCCAGCCCGGCGCATTGACCGAAGGTCAGCTCGAGGAAGTGATCGGTCAGGTCAAGACCCTGGACATGGCCAAGGTTCACGAGGAAATCGCGGAGCAGGCCAACAAGGCCTGAGGAACAGATCGCTATGGATGGCATTCTCTGGGGTATTGGACTGATCCTGTTTCTGGTTACACTGCCCGGCACGCTGGAGCTGGTGTTGCTGACGTTTCCCGGTCTGGCGGGCATTCGGCGGCGGTCAGCGGCCGATGGCGAGGCCATCAGGCTGACGGTGGTCATTCCCGCGCATAACGAAGAAACCGGTCTTCCCATTACCCTGAAGAGCCTGCTGTCCTGTGATCATCCCCTGCCGGCCAGCGATCTGCATGTCATTGCCGACAATTGCACGGACAAGACAGCCGATATTGCGCGTGAGTTCGGTTGCACCGTGCTGGAGCGGCATGATACGAGCCAGCGTGGCAAGGGTTATGCGCTCAACTGGGCCTTTCAGCAGGTTCAGCAGAAGGACTATGACGCCATTGTCATCGTCGATGCGGACACCCGGGTCGACACAAACTTTCTCGATGCCTACCGCAACCTGTTTGCCAATGGTGCCGATGCGGGGCAGGCGGCCTACCGGGTTGGCAATCCCGAAGCCAACTTTCGCACACGCCTGATGCATATCGCCTTTCTGGCGTTCAACTTTCTGCGGCCGGTGTCCCGGCAGAATCTCGGTTTTTCGGCTGGTATCCTCGGCAACGGGTTTGCATTGTCGATGGCGACCGTCAAGGCCATCCCCTACGACAGCTTTTCCATTGTCGAAGACCTGGAATACCACACACGCCTGGTCAGGGCTGGCAAGAAGGTGGAATTTCTGCCTGATACCAGCGTCTGGTCCGATATGCCGGAGACCAGCGAAGCGGCGCAGACACAGCGTGAACGCTGGGAAGGAGGACGTTTGCGGATGACCGCCGAGCAAACGCCAAAGCTGTTGGCTGGTGTACTCTCCGGGCGTTTGCGTCTGCTGGAGCCACTACTGGAATTGCTGTTGCTGCCGCTGTCCTACCATCTGCTGCTGTTACTGCTGCTGGTGTTCATGGGCATGGGTGGATTCTTCACTTGGTATGCCGTGGCTGCATTGGTACTGGTCGTGCTGCATGTGATCATTGCCATGATAGTCGGCAAGGCATCAACCGAAGACTGGAAAGCACTACTCAGTGCGCCGTTCTACATTCTCTGGAAAATTGCCAATATCGCTGGCATCGTCAAGACTGCCGGCAAGGGTGCGGACTGGAACCGGACTTCTCGCGGTTCCAAGTAAACCTTGCTGATTCGCGGCTGCGCGCGCCTGTGCGCAGCTTCCCAATATCGGTACCTACCCGAGGATTTCCCCTGGATCGCCGAGTTGCACTCGGCATGCGCAGCTTCCCAATATTAGTACCTACCCGAGGATATTAGTACGTAGCTACTCAGCTCACCTCTGAAATCCATCATCTCCGCGTAAAAAAATGGTCATTTACGCTGGTAAACTCACATTTTTCGCCTTGATCTGACGGATTTCAAAGGCAATCTGAGTAGCTACATTAGTACTTACTAATATTCTGTCTGTGATAGTATCCCGCAACTTTTATTACAGGATCTTTCATGGAACACGTCACCTCGCTTACCCAGTTCATTATCGAAGAGCAGCGCGGCATCCCCGATGCCACCGGAGATTTCACTTCGCTGCTCAACGATGTACTCACCTCCTGTAAGAAAATTGCCTGTGCGGTCAATCGTGGCCCGTTGATTGGTCTGCAGGGGTCGGCGGATACCGAAAATGTGCAAGGTGAAACGCAGAAGAAACTCGATATCATCACCAATGACATCATGGTGCAGTCGCTGGAATGGACCGGGCATCTGGCCGGCATGGCCTCCGAGGAAATGGAGGAACTGCTGACCATTCCCGCCAATTATCCCAGGGGTAAATACCTGATCCTGTTCGACCCGCTCGATGGGTCTTCCAATATCGACATCAATGTTTCCGTAGGTACCATTTTTTCCATTCTGCGCGCGCCGGAAGGCTGCGAAAATCCGACGCTGGAAGATTTTCTCCAGCCTGGTACCGAGCAGGTCTGTGCCGGCTACACCATCTACGGTCCCACCACGATGATGGTCTTCACCAGTGGACATGGCGTCAATGGTTTCACGCTGGATCGCAATATTGGTGAATTCGTGCTGACGCATCCCGATATGAAAATTGCCGGGGATACCGAGGAATTTGCCATCAACATGTCCAACCAGCGTTTCTGGGAAGCGCCGGTCAAGCGATATATTGATGAATGTATTCAGGGCTCCGAAGGAACACGCGGCAAGGATTTCAATATGCGTTGGGTAGCTGCCATGGTCGCCGAGGTTCATCGTATCCTGATGCGCGGCGGTATCTTCATGTATCCGATGGATGAAAAGATGCGTGCCAAGGGGCTGACCGGAAAATTGCGCCTGATGTATGAAGCCAATCCCATGAGCTACATCATCGAGCAGGCCGGTGGCATGAGTTCAACCGGCCGTGAACGCATCATGGATATCCAGCCGGATGGATTGCACCAGCGGGTGCCGGTCATTCTGGGCTCGAAAAATGAAGTCGAGCGAGTCGTTTCCTATCATCAGGAAGGCTGAACCGTTATACCGTCATACCCTCTTCGTTCGAAGAGGGTAGAATCCCGGGTTTGTCTGTTACCCCTGCCAGTATCCATGTCGCTATTGAAACCCCTGAAAATCGGTCCTTATCGTTTGCAGAACAATCTGGTTCTGGCACCGATGGCTGGTGTAACCGATTTGCCGTTTCGCAATCTGTGCCGGCGGCTGGGTGCCGGGATGGCTGTTTCCGAAATGGTGGCGTCCAATCCGCATGTACGTGGTTCCCGGAAAAGCGAACAGCGGCTGACGCATCACGAGGAGATGGCCCCCGTGGTTGTGCAGATCATGGGTAACGACCCTGCCGAGATGGCTGCCGCAGCGCAGTTGAATGTCGCGCGCGGGGCGCAAATCATCGATATCAATATGGGCTGCCCGGCCAGGAAGGTCTGCCGCAAGGCGGCCGGATCGGCGCTACTGGCGGATGAGCCACTGGTTGCCCGGATTCTGCAGGCGGTGGTGGCGGCTGTCGATGTGCCGGTTACGCTGAAAATCAGAACCGGTGTCTCAGCGGAGAGGAAGAATGCGTTGACCATTGCCGGTATTGCCGAGGCGAGTGGGATTCAACTGCTGAGTATCCACGGGCGCACCAGGGCGGACAGGTTTCTCGGTGAGGCCGAATTTGATACCGTGGCCGAGGTTTGTGATCAGGCAACTATTCCCGTGCTGGCCAATGGTGATATTACCGATCCCCACAAGGCTCGTGAGGTGATGGAATCGACTGGTGCAGATGGTGTGATGATTGGTCGTGCGGCTCAGGGCAACCCGTGGATATTTCGCGAGATAGCCGCCTATCTGCAACACGGTGAATTGATGAAAGCGCCTTCGGTAGAGGAGAAACGCGAGGTCATGCTGGCACATCTCGAAACCTTGTACCGATTTTACGGAGCGGAGCAGGGCATGCGCATTGCGCGCAAACATATTGGCTGGTATCTGGCACCCATGCCTGGTGGCAGGGAAATGATCAGTGAAGTGTACCGTATGGAAAACCAGGCGCTGCAGTTCGAAAAGGTAGCGCAGTTTCTCGCGCTGGCCGGTTGATGCCTACTGAAAACAGGGGGGGGCCGGGTGGAACTTGCAGTCCAGCGTATTCCTGAAGGCAGGCTGGATGCCGGCACAGAGCAATAGCATGACAAGATTGCTGCCCAGCTCTCCCAGATCATGCTGCTGTTGAATCAGGCCGCTCAGTAATTCACGCGTTCTTTCATACTCGGCTTCAGAGTGTTCATCCATAATCTTTTACCCGGCTCCTGTTGCTGGTGATATACGTATCCGGAATTCTGGACATGGCAATGAAGCAATAATGAATGCACGATCTGACAGCAATTATTCCCCGCGATCATTTCGCACAGCGTTCTGAATTCCGCATAACGAAACCTGGTGGTTTTCGATCCCTCGTGAGGTCGGCATACAACCTGTTCGATTCAGCGTAAAATCTTCTCTATCGATACATGGATTATAGCAAATGACAGAAACACTGAATGTAATCAAACGTGACCTGGTGTACATCCACGACCTGGAAAAACCGGATCTGCTGGCGCTGCAGTCAAGGGCTGCGCAGCAGCATGGCTTGAATGTTGAGTTTACTGATGCCCTGTCGGTGCATGAAGCAGGGCCGACAATGGTGGTAATTCCCGCTGGCATGTATGAAATGGGGGCGCCAGCCGACGAGTACGGATTTATGCCGGAAGAGGCTCCACAGCATTATGTGGGGATTGCACAGGATTTTGCGATGGGGAAATATGTTGTGACCGCAGAAGAATTCGAAGTCTTTCGCCGTCAGACAGGTTGGCGGTTGCGCAGCGATCTGATCTGGGCGAAGGAACGTTACCCCGTCATCAATATTCGCATTGCAGATGCGATTTCCTACACGCGCTGGTTGAGCGAACAAACCGGCCATACCTATCGACTGCCCACTGAGGCAGAGTGGGAATATGCCGCCAGAGCGGGATCGATCGAGGCATTTACCTACGGCCACACCGCCAGTTGCAGGGAAGTCCATTTCAATGCAGCCTTTCCCTATGAAGAAAGGCGGCAGGAGAAGCGCTGGTTTCTACCCCGCTGTTTTCCGCTGCGAAAGGCCGAGGAGGTCGGCAGCAAGCCGGCGAATACCTGGGGCTTGCACGAGGTTCATGGCAATGTCTGGGAATTTACCGAAACGCCCTGGTCCAATTCGCATATCAATAATCGCAGGGACGGCCGCTCGAAGGATCATGATTCGAACTGGGTCGTTACCAAGGGGGGATCGTGGTTCGATGCTGCCATCTGGTCACGCAGTGCCGCACGCAAGCCACGCTTGCGTGATGAACTGGATGTCAACCTGGGTTTTCGCCTGCTGCGGGAGTTGTAGTTTCCAAATCGGCAACTACTCAGCTCACCTCCGAAATCCGTCATTTCTGCGTTAAAAAATAGTTATTTACGCTTGTAAATTCACATTTTTCGCTGCGATTTGACGGACTTCAAAGGCTATCCGAGCGGCTACAGCCTGTGTGAACTACTTGCTGAGTAGTTACCACGTTTTATTCATGCTGGCGGCTAAATTGTTTGTGTGAGACCGCGGTATTGAAAGTTCACTTTGAATAAGACGGGGTGAACTCTCTGCAGTTCACCCCTGCAGTAGTTGAGTAGTTACAATCGAATTTGGTTCAAGCCGATCAACCACGCAACTGATGATGATTGGCAAGCGTATAGATTGAAGTCGATGTGGGTTCATGGCAGAGGACCGGAAAGTCGACGATAATAACAGAGCATGCCCATCGGATACCGTTTGTCAGATCTGCCTTCGGGTATTGCACCACCGATCAATGACACCAAGGGGGATGACGTGGAAAAAATCTGGCTCAACAACTATCCACAAGGGATGCCTGCCGAAATCGATACGGAAAAGTATCAGACGATCAATGACATTTTCCACCGCAGCGTGGAGCGGTTTTCTACCTGTCCCGCCTACTCCAATCTCGGGAAGACCATGACCTTTGCCGAGCTGGAGCAGAAATCGCGGGCCTTTGCGGCCTATCTGCAGGCAGATGCCGGTTTGCACCCCGGAGATCGAATCGCGCTGATGATGCCCAATCTGCTGCAATATCCGGTTGCCTTGTTTGGTGCCTTGCGTGCCGGACTGATCGTGGTCAATGTCAACCCGCTCTATACCGATCGGGAATTGTCGCATCAGCTGAGGGATTCCGGTGCGGTTGCCATCGTGATTCTGGAGAATTTTGCCCATACGCTGGAGGCGGTGCTTGACGAGACGCTGGTAACGGAGGTGATTACCACACGTGTGGGAGATCTGGCGGGTTTCCCGAAATCGGCACTGGTAAATTTTGTCATCAAGCGGGTAAAGAAAATGGTGCCGCCTTTTTCATTGCCGTTTAACACAAACTTTAACACTGTGCTGAAAAAAGGGAAGGACCTGGATTTTCACGAAGCCGAACTCGAGGCGCGGGATACGGCCTTCCTGCAATACACGGGTGGTACTACGGGTATTGCCAAGGGGGCCGAACTGACCCACGGTAATATGGTGGCCAATATGCTTCAGGCCGGAGCGTGGGCATCAGCCGACCTGCAGGAAGGCAAGGAGGTCTTTATTGCCGCCTTGCCGATGTACCATATCTTTGCCTTGACCGCGAACGTACTGTTTGGCCTCGAACTGGGTGCCAGGAATGTGCTGATTACCAATCCACGGGATTTCAAGGGATTCGTCAAGACCCTGGGTAAGGAGGATTTCTCCTTCATGACAGGCGTGAACACGCTGTTCAATGCGCTGATGGAAACTCCCGGTTTTTCTGCACTGGATTTCTCCCATTTCAAGGTTACGCTGGGTGGGGGAATGGCGGTGCAGCAGGTGGTGGCCGATCGCTGGAAGAAGGTGACCGGCGTGACCTTGAGCGAAGCCTACGGCCTGACCGAAACCTCGCCCGCCGTCTGTATCAATCCCCTGAATATTGACCACTATACCGGCATGATCGGACTACCGATTCCCTCCACCGAAGTGGAAATTCGGGATGCAGAAAAAAATCCACTGCCCATCGGCGAACGGGGCGAGTTGTGGGTGCGTGGCCCCCAGGTGATGAAGGGATATTGGCAACGCCCGGAAGAGACAGCAGAGGTCATGGATGCCAATGGCTGGTTGCGTACCGGTGATGTCGCCATTCTGAACGAGGAGGGCTACGTGAAAATCGTCGATCGGCTGAAGGACATGATCAATGTATCCGGGTTCAATGTATTTTCCAATGAAATCGAGGGAGTGATTGCAGCCCACGAAAAAGTGTTGGAAGTAGGGGTTGTGGGTGTGCCGGATGAGCATTCCGGTGAAGCGGTCAAGGCGTTTGTCGTGAAAAAGGATGACAGTCTGACCGAAGAAGAATTGAAGCGCTATTGTCACGAGCAACTGACCGGCTATAAATGTCCGCGTGTGGTCGTGTTTCTGCGCGAATTACCAAAGACGAATATCGGCAAGGTCTTGCGCCGGGCATTGCGGGAAATGTAGCGCGGCTGCCGTTTTTTGGCGCGGCCTACGCCTCTTTCTTCTCGCCCGGCAGCGCATAGCAGGTATGCAGTGAGGCCATATTGACTTCCTCCTCTTTTAGTGTCCCCTGTTCCTGTTTGACGCCGTAGAGTGACTGGATGGCGGTTGTGGCAACCTGACCGAGCATTTCATTGATGTGCGTGCAGCCATTGATGCCGCCGATGCGGTTGCGGATCTTGCGGTTCCAGCCGGGTGCGATCTGCAGCCCGATCAATTGGCGGAAGCTGTCGGTTGCACCGGCGCAGCGATTGAAGGGTGCCCAGTCGGTGACGGCTTCGGCTTCTTGTATCACCAGCTGGTCGTCGATCGTCAGGCGTACCCACATTTCATGCAATGGCTCGCCGGGTTGTATCCGACCACCGCGATCCTTGTTCTGCAAGGCAAAGGGCTTGGTGTCTACCAGGTGCCCTTCGATATCCCACAGACCGTCTTCACGCTGATAGCCGGCGCAGGTGATCTTGCGGGTATGGGCGGGTTTTCGCGGCGAGGGTGATGAGAGCGGCATGGGAAAAAATCCAGCGTCAAATAACGACTGATAGTATGATAGACAGCGCCTGAATAACAGCAATCACAGAGTATGAGCAGTAATTACAACGCAGCAGATATCGAAGTCCTCAGTGGCCTGGAGCCGGTACGCAAGCGACCCGGCATGTACACAGATACCACACGTCCCAATCATCTGGCGCAGGAGGTCATCGACAACAGCGTAGATGAGGCGATCGCCGGCCACGCAGGCAGAATCGATGTCGTGCTGCACAAGGATGGCTCGCTGTCGGTGGCTGACGATGGCCGCGGCATGCCGGTGGACATGCACCCGGAAAAGAAGCGCCCCGGCGTCGAGGTCATTCTTTCCACGCTGCATGCCGGTGGCAAGTTTTCCAACAAGAACTACCAGTTTTCCGGCGGTCTGCACGGGGTAGGCATTTCCGTGGTCAATGCGCTGTCGAAGCACCTGGAGATCTGGGTCAAGCGTGATGGCCGGGAATACAATATCGCCTTTGGTGGGGGGGAGCTGGTATCCGAGCTCGAAGAGATCGGT
>CAYTPO010000135.1:0-4035 GCA_964439815.1 uncultured Thiotrichales bacterium | reverse complement strand
TTGCAGAGGCCCTCGGAGGAGATATTACCGTAACCAGCGAAGCTGGAAGGGGCAGCACCTTTACCATCATGATCGAGACCGGTGATCTGACGAATATCCGGTTGATCAACCCGGAAGAAATCGAACTCGCTTCACCCGCCTACGAAGCGGAAGGCAGCCTGAAGTGGTCATTTCCGGCAGCAACGGTTCTGGTCGTTGACGATGGTGCGGAAAACCGTGAATTGGTCCGGTTTTTACTGGAGGATGCCGGCCTGACCGTGCATGAGGCAGAGAATGGGCGTGACGGGTTGGATAAAGCCCTGAAAAACACTTATGAAGTCATACTCATGGATATTCAGATGCCGATCATGGATGGTTTTTCAGCAACACGTGCACTGCGCAAACAGGGCATCGACATACCAATCATTGCGCTGACCGCCAATGCCATGAAGGGTTTTGAGCAGGAATGTCTGGATGCCGGCTATACCGGATACTTTTCCAAGCCCATTGATGTCGACCGATTCCTTGTCTACATGGGAGAGTTGCTGGGTGGCACACAAAAACCGGCAAGAAGCACGGCATCCCCTCCTCTACAGGCAACAAACCCCATGTCAACAGGCAAGGATCAAGCTCAAGAGGACGACAGGGATACACCCATTTACTCATCCCTGGCATCGAATAATGAAAGGCTTCGCCCCATCATTGCCAAATTTCTGGTCCGACTGCAAGAACAGCTTGATGCCATGAATGTCGCCGCCGACAACCGGCAATATGATGAACTGGCAAAACTCGCCCATTGGTTAAAAGGTGCCGGTGGTACTGTTGGTTTTAAAGTTTTCACGGAACCTGCCGCTAAGCTTGAAAAGGCGGCAAGAAATTCAGCCGACGGAGAGATCGCCGACCTGCTGGCAACCATCAAACGTTTGCAGAAGCGCTTGCAGGTTAAAGATAACAATCAATGCCAGGAAGTCACCACACAACAACCGACGCCAGAGACTGCAATCAGTTCCAGACCACTGGAACAGAAGGACGTCATCGAATCAAGGTTGGCCGGCAACGAACGTTTTCACAAGACGATCAATCGGTTTGTTGTCAAACTCAGGAAACAGGTGAGCATGATGGAAGAACTGTACAGTGAAAATGATATCGATGGTCTGGCAAAACTGGCTCACTGGCTGAAGGGCTCGGCAGGCACGGTAGGGTATGACGTTTTCACCACACCCGCCAGGGAGTTGGAACAGCTCGTGGAAACCCGGCAGATAGCGCGGATACCTGGTGCAATTGCAAGAATCAAAGAGTTGGCCAATGCTGTGGTTGCACCTTCATCCAGGGTTTCCGATAGCGGACTTCCTTCCTGAAAACAATAATAAAGTTGAACTTGAGATGGATATAAAGTTTCACAACCCGGATCTGACCAGCGCAAAAATCATGATGATCGATGATGAACCGATCAACATGGAAATTGTACAGGTATTGCTTGAAGAAGCCGGATACTCGAATTTCGTGCTTGAAGATCAATCACTGCGCGCCATGCAGACGCTGGAAGAGACTCAGCCCGACATGCTGATACTCGATCTGATCATGCCGGACAAGGATGGTTTCGAGATTCTGGAAGAATTGCGGCAGAATCCAAAATACGAACATCTGCCGGTCATCATCCTGACCTCGGCCAATGACAACGACAGCAAGCTGCGGGTACTGGAACTTGGCGCCACCGACCTGCTGGCCAAACCTGTCGACCAAACCGAATTGATCTTGCGGGTGCATAACACACTCTCATCAAAATCCTACCTTGATCAACTTGCATTTTATGATCCGGTTACCCATCTGCCCAACAGCCGCATGTTTCAGGAGCATTTCGAATGGGCTTTGAAAAAGTCTTCCCGACATCATGACCAGCTCGCAATCCTGAATATATCCCTGGATGATTTTGGCAGAATCAATGCAGCCATGGGCCATCAGGTGGGAGATGAAGTATTGCAACAGGCTGCCGATCTCATTCAGGCTGTTATTCGCAACTCGGATGTCTATGGCAGTGTTGGTGGTGCAGCCAACCGCAATCCCAGCCTGTACCGCAGTGAAAACGGTGCATTCATGCTGCTGCTGGAAAGGATCAATCGCGCCGAAGATGCAGCCCTGGTGGCAGAACGTATTACACAAACCATCAATCAGCCGCTGACAGCCGCAGATACCGAAGTCTATCTGACCTGCAGCATCGGGATCGTCACCTACCCCGCTGAAACCGGCGATGCCAATACCCTGATTCGCCTGGCCAATACTGCAAGAGACTATGTCAAGACCCGTGGAGGCAACGCGTTCCAGTTTTCCTCTACCGTCATCGATACCTCCTACAAGACCCGCATCGATCTCGAATCCCGGCTACGCAAGGCGCTGGACAGGGAAGAATTCCAGCTCTTCTATCAGCCCAAGGTCAGCCTTAGAACCGGGGAGATTCTGGGTGCGGAAGCATTGATACGCTGGTTCAACGGTGACAATGGCATGATCTCACCTTTTGAGTTCATTCCCATTGCTGAAGAGACCGGGATTATCATTCCCATTGGGAAATGGGTGCTGGAAACCACCTGCAAACAGCTCAAACGGTGGAACACAATCTGCCGCCATCCCATCAGTCTGAGCGCCAACGTCTCCGCACGCCAGTTTCAGGATGACAAGTTTGTGGATGCCGTTCAGGACATCATCAGGTCGACCGCCATCGCACCCGAACGCCTGACGCTGGAAATTACCGAAAGCCTGTTGATGCAGGATATTCAGAACAATATCCAGCTGATGAAAAAACTGAAGTCCATGGGACTCAAATTGTCAATCGACGATTTTGGTACCGGTTATTCATCCTTGAGCTACTTGAAAAACCTGCCTGTCGATGAGTTGAAGATCGATCGCTCCTTCATCATGGATGTGCCTGAAAAGGAAGACAGCTGTGCCATTGTTTCTACCATCATCTATCTTGCCCAGAAACTGGGATTTGAAACAGTGGCCGAAGGAATCGAAACTCCGGAACAACTTCAGTTCCTCAAGAACGAACACTGTATGCAATACCAGGGGTTCTTCTTCAGCAAGCCAGTGCCAGCATCAGAACTGACCAGACTGCTTCTGCAGGAACAGAAAGAGTCAACAAGGACTGCGGGATAAATACATCATGGAATTTTCAAGATACCACTTTCTGCTGCCCTTGATACTGCTGTTCCCTGCGGCGCTGCCCGCAGCCGAGCAGCTCCCCTGCATTATCGAGCCATCCGAAACCGTTGAGGTTGGCAGCCCGGTAACGGGACTGCTGGGCGCCATCATGGTTGACCGCAGTGATATGGTAACAAAAGGACAAACGCTCGCACGCATCAGCGCAACCGTCGAAAGAAAAACCGTCGATCTGGCTACGCTGAGGACTCAGGACTACTCGGAGGTTCAATCAGCCATTGCCGCCAGGGAATACGCCAAACGGGAAAAGAACCGCCATATTCTGCTCTACCAGAAAAAACTGGTTTCCCGGCAGGCGCTCGACAAGGCCATTACGGAGCTGTCACTGGCAGAACACAAGCTGGAACAGGCCCGATCCAGAGCTTCACAGGCCCGACAGGAATTGAAGGTTGCCAGAGCACAACTGAGTCAGCGGGTCATTCGCAGCCCAATTGATGGCATTGTTGTTGAGCGTTATCTGTCAACTGGTTATCGGGTAAGGGATGAACCCATTGTAAAGATCATTAAGATAGACCCCCTCAATGTGGAAGTGGTCGTACCCGCCACTTACTACAACAAGATCCAGATCGGGGATACCATCTCTGTAAAGCCCGATCTCCCGGGCTTCAAACCCCGTAAAGCCACAGTAAAGATTACTGACAAGGTCATCGATGCCGCCAGTAATACCTTTCGGGTGACACTGGAGATGCCCAACAAGGACAAGGCCATTCCTGCCGGAGCACGATGCATGGCCAAGCTGGAGAAATAAGCCATCTCGAACCAGACACTGGTCAGCTGAGTTAATCACCATCCAGAGATTTGCACCCCAAGGGCACTTCCTGCGGGCGCAGCCAAACAGCGTTA
>CAYTPO010000134.1:0-12694 GCA_964439815.1 uncultured Thiotrichales bacterium | reverse complement strand
GGAGCACTCGGCCGGAAGCGGCAAGAGCAACACCATTGCCTGGTTGGCCCATCGTCTATCGTCCCTGCACAACGCGGGCGATGAACGGGTGTTCGATAGCGTGGTGGTCATTACTGATCGCGTGGTGCTCGACCGGCAGTTGCAGAATACGATTTACCAGTTCGATCACCGCCAGGGCGTGGTGCAGAAGATCGATGAGGATTCACGCCAGTTGGCCGAGGCGCTGGAAGCCGGTGTGCCGATCATCATAACCACCCTGCAGAAATTTCCTTTCGTCTCCGGGCAGTTGATGAAGATGTCAGAGGAGCAAGGCAAGACTGCTCAGGGGCATCTGCCCACCCGGAAATATGCAGTCATTATTGACGAGGCGCACAGCTCTCAGTCCGGTGAGACGGCTACGGAACTCAAAGCCGTATTGGGCGGTTTGGGATTGATCGAAAGGGCCAGGGAGATGGCGGCCAATGAGGATGAGATGTCGGGTTACGCTGCGCTAACCCGACCTACGGGGCTGTTCCGCAGCATGGCCAAGCGTGGCCGCCAGCCCAATATGAGCTTCTTTGCCTTCACTGCTACGCCAAAGCACAAGACCCTGGCCATCTTCGGCCGCGATGGTGAACCGGCCCATCGCTACACCATGCGGCAGGCTATCGAGGAAGGGTTCATCATGGATGTACTGGCCAATTATGTCAGTTACAAAACCTATTTCCGGCTGATCAAGGCATGTGAGGATGATCCGGAGGTCGAGCGCAAGAAGGCGGCGCGGGCGCTGGCGCGGTTTCTGCGGCTGCACCCGCACAATATCGCGCAAAAGACAGAAATCATGGTCGAGCATTTCTATCAGCATACCCGGCACAAAATCGGCGGTCATGCCAAGGCGATGGTGGTGACGGGTTCGCGGCTGGAGGCGGTGCGCTACAAGCAGTCGTTTGACCGCTACATCAAGGAGAAGGGTTATCCGATCAAAAGTCTGGTGGCCTTCTCCGGCACGGTCGAGGATGACCAGGTGCCTGAGAAGACCTATACCGAGGTGGAGATGAACAATGGCATCAAGGAAAAGGAACTGCCGGAGACTTTCGCCAGGCCGGATTTCCGCGTTTTGCTGGTCGCCGAGAAGTATCAGACCGGATTCGATCAGCCCTTGCTGCATACCATGTACGTGGACAAGCGCATTGCCGGCATTCAGGCGGTGCAAACGCTCTCCCGGCTCAACCGCACCCATCCGCTGAAGGAGGACACCTTCGTTCTCGATTTCGTGAACGATCCGGCGGAGATACAGGAGGCGTTTCGTCAATACTACGAAGGTGCGGTGATGGGGGAGGAGGTTGACCCCGACCGTCTCTATGAGATCAAGAGCGAGCTGGATGCCTCGGGCATCTACCATCAGCCGGAGGTGGACGAATTCGCCGCGGTCTTCTTTGCGCCGAAAAAGCGGCAGTCGGCTTCCGATCACAAGAAGATAAACGCCTTGCTCGATCGGGCGGTGGCGCGTTTCCAGGACTTTCAGGAACAGGACGAGGAGGAAGCCGAGCTGTGGCGTGGCAAGACCCAGGCATTCCGCAATCTCTACAGTTTTCTCAGCCAGGTCATTCCCTATCAGGACAGCGACCTGGAGAAGCTCTACACCTACCTGCGGCATCTTGCATTGAAGCTCCCCAAACGCAAGAGCGGCCCCGGCTACCAGTTTGATGACGAGGTGGAGCTGGAGTATTACCGATTGCAGAAGATCAGCGAAGGCTCGATCAGCCTGGGTGATGGCGTGGCAAAGCCCCTGGATGGCCCCAGAGAGGTCGGAACGGGAATGGTGCGGGATGAAGATGTACCGCTTTCCAGTCTGATCGATGTCATCAATGAACGCTTCGGGACTGAACTGACCGAGGCGGACCAGCTCTTTTTCGATCAGCTGGCCGAAGTGGCAACCTTGGACGAGAAATTGCGACGGGCAGCCAAGGCTAATCCGGCAGACAAGTTCCAGCTTGTGTTCCGTGAAGTGCTGGAATCGCTGTTCATTGAACGAATGGATATGAATGAGGAGTTGTTTACCAACTACATGAGTAATCCCAATTTACAGGAGGTGGTGTCGAAGTGGTTGGGAGCGCAGGTCTATAGGCGCTTTTCCGAAGACATCTTGTAACGGCTTGGGATTATATTTTCAGGGATGTAGAAATAAAAAAGCCGTTTCGTGACGGCTTTTTCGTTGATTGGTGGAGGCGGCGGGAATCGAACCCGCGTCCGCGAGTCCTCCGCTATTGGTACTACATGCTTAGTTTCGTCTTTTGATTTCGCTTTCCGGACTCCGACGAACAGGATTCCGGTTTGCTAGCCTGAGTAAGGTTTAGCGGTTTGACCTAAGGCGTATCTCTCCGCGATCTTGTGTTAGTTACACCTGATTCGCACGCACAAGCACGAAGCGGTCAGATGCTAGCTGGTTTAAGCAGCTAGAGCGTAGTTATCGTCGTTTGCAACTATAACAATTACAGCAGTATGATTTACGAGGCTTCGCTGTCGCCTCGGCATGCACCTCAAGTTTTGTAACCCACGTCGAAGCCTTGTCGCCCCCGTGTTTGTTCCTGATGGTGTTCGTTAAATTCAAGTATACCTGAACTATGGGGGCAGTGAATGGATTTTCAATGCGTGCCACTATCTAATTGGGTATTATGCCCGCTTCGTTTTCGCTCTGACTGGAGTCGTTATGAAGGTTCTTTTCGGGAGTTCCGCTTTTTCGGAGTTCCGTCTTTCCCGCCTGCTTAAGAAATTACATGAAGTATCTGATGAAATAAACAAGATATCAGGAGTTTATGTTTACTTCTTAAAGTTGGATAGAGCTTTATCCGGGGGTGAGGAGGCGCATCTGCAGGATCTCCTGTCAGAAGCTGGGCAGAAGCCTCAGGCATTGGGCAAGGGCGAGTTGCATCTGGTGACGCCGCGACCGGGGACGATTTCGGCCTGGTCGAGCAAGGCGACGGATATTCTGCATGTTTGCGGGTTGCCGCATGTGCAGCGAATCGAGCGTGGTATTGCCATTACCATCCTGTGCGGGCGGGTGATGTCGGATTTCGAGAAGGCGTGGATCAACGAGATTCTGCACGACCGCATGACGGAGACGGTTTTCAGTGCCATCGAGGATGCCGAGGTGTTGTTCCGCGATGAGCCGCCGGCGCCGTTGCAAGAGGTGGAGATTGGCACAGATGCAAGGGCTGCGCTGACGGAGGCCAATGAGCGACTGGGATTGGCGCTGTCCGAGGATGAGATCGAGTACCTTGCCGATGCCTATTCTGCCCTGGGTCGCAATCCCACTGATGTCGAGCTGATGATGTTTGCCCAGGCCAACTCCGAGCATTGCCGGCACAAGATTTTCAATGCCGACTGGATCATCGATGGCGAGGCCCGGCAGGAGTCACTGTTCGGCATGATCCGACATACCTACAAGTGCAGCCCGCAGGGTGTGCTATCGGCCTACAGTGACAATTCGGCGGTCATGTCGGGTTCTCCCGCACATCGCTTCATGCCGGAGCCGGACAGCAATCGCTATGAGCGCTGTGCCGAGAATGCCGAAATACTGATGAAAGTGGAGACGCACAACCACCCGACCGCCATATCTCCATTCCCTGGCGCGGCTACCGGTTCGGGCGGGGAGATTCGTGACGAAGGCGCTACCGGTACCGGCTCGCGTCCCAAGGCGGGGCTGACTGGGTTTTCCGTCTCCAACCTCAGGATTCCCTCGTTTCCACAGGTCTGGGAGACCAACCATGGCAAGCCGGCACGGATTGTCTCGGCGCTGGACATCATGCTGGAAGGGCCGATTGGCTCGGCGGCGTTCAATAACGAATTTGGCCGACCAGGGCTGGCGGGGTACTTCCGTACCTTCGAGGAGGCGCTGCCGTTGCCCGATGGGCAGGAGATTCGCGGCTATCACAAGCCGATCATGCTGGCGGGGGGCATGGGAAACATCCGTCCCGCGCATGTTGACAAGCAGACAATTCCCGATGGCACGCCGATCATAGTGCTAGGTGGTCCGGCGATGCAGATTGGCCTAGGTGGCGGCGCTGCGTCGTCGATGGCCAGCGGCAGCAGCTCGGCGGATCTGGATTTTGCTTCGGTGCAGCGCGGTAACCCCGAAATGGAGCGTCGCTGTCAGGAGGTGATCAACCACTGCACCAATATGGGCAAGGCCAATCCGGTTTTGTCGATTCATGATGTTGGTGCGGGTGGCCTTTCCAATGCCGTGCCCGAGATCGTTCATGATGCCGGTTGTGGTGGACAATTCGAATTGCGCGCGGTTCCCAACGATGAGCCGGGCATGTCGCCGATGGCAATCTGGAGCAATGAGGCGCAGGAGCGTTACGTGCTGGCCATCGACGTGGACAAGCTGGCCATGTTCGAAGCCTTTTGCGAGCGAGAGCGCTGCCCGTATGCCGTGCTTGGTAAGGCGACAGCGGAGCCTCAGCTGGTGGTCACCGATGCCCACTTCCACAATTCGCCGGTCGATATCTCCATGGAGGTGATGTTCGGCAAACCGCCCAAGATGTTGCGGGATGTCAGCCATCGCCAGGTTTCGCCACCGGAGTTTGACACTGGCGAGATGTCCATTGAGGAGGCTGCCGAGCTGATTCTGCGAGTCCCGGCGGTAGCGGCCAAGCATTTCCTGATCACCATTGCCGACCGGACGGTTACGGGCATGGTGGCGCGCGATCAGATGGTGGGTCCGTGGCAGGTTCCGGTAGCGGACGTGGCCGTAACGCTCAGCGATTATGACCATTACTGTGGCGAGGCGATGGCGATTGGTGAGCGCACACCGGTGGCGCTGGTCAATCCGGTGGCCTCGGGGCGAATGGCGATTGCCGAATCGATTACCAATATTGCTGCGGCGCGTATCGGACAGCTCTCCGATATCAAGCTCTCGGCCAACTGGATGGCGGCTGCCGGTCATCCCGGAGAGGAGGCCGGCCTGTTCGATACGGTTGAAGCGGTGGGCAAACAACTGTGCCCCGAGCTGGGGATTGCGATTCCGGTCGGCAAGGATTCGCTGTCGATGAAGACGGTCTGGGAAGATGACGGGCAGCAGAAATCGGTGACGGCACCGCTGTCGCTGATCGTGACGGCCTTTGCGCCGGTGGTCGATGCCGCTCATACGCTGACACCACAGCTGCGCACTGACAAGGGAGATACCGACCTGATCCTCATTGACCTCGCCAATGGCAGGAGTCGTATGGGAGGCTCGTCTCTGGCCCAGGCCTGCAAGCAGATTGGCCGTGAAACGCCCGATCTGGAAGAACCTGGTCAGCTCATCAGTTTCTTCAATGCGGTGCAGAAGCTGAATCGGGACGGGCTGCTGCTGGCCTACCATGATCGCTCTGATGGCGGGCTCTTCACTACTGTTTGCGAGATGGCCTTTGCCGGCCATACCGGTGTTGAGATCAAGCTCGATGCGTTGCAGGAGGATGCTGTTGCCGCGCTGTTCAATGAGGAGCTGGGCGCCGTGGTGCAGGTGTTGCACCAGGATGTCGAAGCCGTAACCGATGCCTTTGCCAAAGCGGGGCTCCCCGATGCGGTGCATGTGATTGGCCGGTTGTCGGAAGAGGATCGTGTCTCGGTCAGACGCGGCCGACAGATTCTCTATTCACGCAATCGGGCCGAACTGCAGGCATTGTGGTCGGAGACCAGCTTTCATGTTCAGGCCATCCGCGACAATCCGGAATGTGCGCAGCAGGAGTTCGAGCGGATTACCCAGATCGATCCCGGCCTCAAGCCACATATCGGCTTCGACATGCAGGAGGATGTGGCGGCGCCAATGATCCAGACGGGTGCCCGGCCCAGGGTTGCGATACTGCGCGAGCAGGGCGTTAACGGGCATATCGAAATGGCGGCGGCCTTCGACAAGGCCGGTTTTGCTGCCATCGATGTGCACATGACCGATATTCTCGACGGTGATGAGGATCTGCGGGATTTTGCCGGACTGGTTGCCTGTGGTGGGTTTTCCTATGGAGACGTGCTGGGTGCGGGGGGAGGATGGGCCAAGTCCATCACGCACAACAAAAGGGCACAGGATATCTTCGAGCAGTTCTTTCATCGTGAAGAGATTTTCGGGTTGGGCGTCTGCAATGGCTGCCAGATGTTCTCGCAGCTGCGCGACCTGATACCCGGAGCGGGTCACTGGCCCTATTTTCGCCGCAACCTTTCCGAGCAGTTCGAGGCGCGGCTGAGTATGGTTGAGGTGTTGCCATCGCCATCGATCTTCTTCAACGAGATGCAGGGTTCGCGGATTCCGATAGCGGTGGCACATGGAGAGGGCAAGGCCGTGTTTACCGACAATACGGCGCAGGCGGTGATGAATTCGGGGTTGGTGTCGATGCGTTATGTCGATAACCACGGCCATCCGACCGAGCATTATCCGGAGAATCCCAATGGTTCACCGCTCGGCATTACCGGCCTGACAACGGAGGATGGTCGCTTCACGATCATGATGCCGCATCCCGAGCGGCTGTTCCGCACTGTACAGTTCTCTACTCACCCCGATGAGTGGGGCGAAGATGGCCCCTGGCTGCGCATGTTCAGGAATGCGCGGGTCTGGGTGGGGTAATCATTTACCGGCGGGGGCCACTGCGGGTTCCTGGCGGTAATAGTCGTACTTGCGGAGAATTTCGTCGGTAAAGCTGTAGGCCTCCTGGTAGCTGAGGCCATTGCCATCGGGAAAGATGATCCGTACATAGAGTTTGTCGGCAAACTGCTTTCTCAGTGCGGCGAGCTTCTGGTGCAGTGTCGCCTTGTCGACGGTCTGAAAGGTACGGTTGCCCGGCAGCTTGATGGCGAATTCGTCCACACCATCGATTTTCCGCAGCCGGGTCGATACGATCACCTTGCCCTTGGTGGTGCGTGCCGGGCGAACCAGCTTGTTGTACTTCGATTCCAGTTCTGCAAACTGGGCACGCAGCTTCGCAAGATTCTCCTCGCTCAATTCCATGCTGTTTCTGGCGCTCTGCAGGTTGTCCTGCTGGTTCTTCTGCGCCAGCTTGAGGGAAGTGATGATCTTGTTGGCATCGGCCAGCTCTTGCGTCTTCGACGCCAGGTTGGCTGTGGTGCTGTCTAGGCTTTCGCGCAGGGAACTGAGTGATTGTTGCTGCAATCGGGATTCGTCGCGAGCGGCCCTCAGCTCCTTTTCTATCGTGGCCAGGCGGGCAAGTTGCGCCTGAATCTCTGCAGTCTTCTGCTGCAGCTGTTCTTCCAGTGAGGATGAGAGGTTGTTGGCGCGCGCCAGATCGGAGATGAGGTTGTCGAGTCGCTGTTCCAACGCGGCCTTCTGCTCCTTGCTGCGCATCTCGCGCAGCTGCATGTCGGAGAGCAGGCCTTCCAGTGCGGCCACTCGCTCTTCCAGTGTCATGTTCTCGGCGGTGGTGATCTGTATCTTCTGTTTGGCTGCTCTTTCCGACTCGATGGTTTGTGTCAGATCGCGTACCAGCGACCAGTTCTTGATGATGAGCGTGGCGGTGGAGATCAGGAAGATCATGACCACGACCATCATGATGTCGGTCAGTGAGGGCCAGAAATTTTCACCGCGAACGTTATCGTCATCGGTGCCCATCAAGTCCGGGAAGTTACTCATCGGCGTTCAGGCGGAAACCTTTCAGCATGGTCTTCTGCAGCGCATCGAGCTGGCTGGCCAGATTGTCCATGCGGCCGCCGTGATCCTCAATGGCTTTTCTGATGGCAGCTTCGTTCGTACTCTGCTGCGACTGCGCCGTGATCATCTGTTGCGCCACGATGCGCAGTGATTCCACCAAGGAGGTAACTTCGGCGGTGAAATTTTCGGTCTTCACCTTGAAGCGTGGCATCAGATATTCGGTGGTGATCTGCTCGACTGCGCTGATGACGCGAGTGCGCGACAAATTGGTGCGCAGGTAGAAATAGCCAAAAATGATGTAGCAGACAATGGCGGTGGTTGTGGTGGAGAGCGCCGTGGACATGCCATGAATGACGAGATTGATGCCCTCTGCATCTCCGTTAGCTGCCTCCAGCAGTGAGGAGGTACCCATCAGCGCAATCGATAGTGACACAATGGTGCCAAAGACGCCGGTGAGTATCAGGATGCTGTTGATGTAACGTGGCAGGCTGCCCTTGACGCTTTCGTTGGCCAGCAGGATCTGTGACAGGGCGGCGTGGTTGGGGGTGACATGGCGGGCGTGGGAGTGTGCCATGGCCATGTAGCGCTTCGCAATGATTGAGTCGGGGTCGATCTCGATATCAGAGTCGCGGTTCTGCTGCTCTTCCAGAATCGAGTCGAGAAAGTTCCTGATGGAGATTTCCTCGGACCAGTAGCGCCATAGCAGTGTCGCGGTGCGGATCATGCCCAGCAGAAAAAGCAGGATGATGAAACCATTCAGGAACAGGCCGATAGGTGTGGCGTTCTGGTCGATATACAGCGCGGTCAGTGGTTCGCGAAACAGCCAGATACCTGCCAGCAGGAGGATCGTGACTGTTGCCATCATGATCAGGATATTGCGGCTGACCGTTGGTTGGAAATTCAGATTGCTCATCGCGCGGCTTCCATAATCCCTGAATGCTTGCGGAGAGACCGGTTGATCACCATCTGGCGTGTCCTGTGGTTTGTGACACCCTGCCAGTCTCTGCCAATGAATGGGCTTTATTCTATCGTTGATACTTGTTGATTGGATAGGGCATCTTCAGTGGGTTGCTGACTTGCGCACATATTGTCGTTACGACTGGTACCGATTGGTGGATGTATGCATTACCGGCAGCCTACCCAAATGATCTCTGAAACAGGCTGGCTCTGCGTTGAAAAATGGTCATTTACGTTTGCAAACTCACCTTTTTCTCCTTGATCTGACGGAATTCAATGGCAATCTGAGCAGCTACTGCGTATGTGAACTACTCGCTGGGTAGTTACTAATTTCAAATTCCTTGCCAGTGCCGTATTTCCATGTCGGCAACCCGGTCATCGGGATGTGCAGCAACTGAATCACAGCCTGATGTAGCAGGGTTTTCCTTCCATTTTATTGCGGATGTACACTGCGCTTACTCCACTGAAGCAACCCTGAATCCGGGGTTTGAATGGTGCGAGATATCTGTTTCACAGCGGTTTGAGAAAATCCCGGCTTCAGCCACAGGTTAAGCGGGTATTTTTGATCTGCTGTGGAATCAAGGGCTTGTGCCAGTTGCCGCGTCTAAGTCTCGGATTCAGGGTAACGTAACTATGCTGCGTAGTGGAGCATGGAAACAGTAGCTGCAAGGCAAGGTTCGGGGCCACTACTCGCCGAACCTATAAAACAATAAGAAATATCTGGTAAAAACCCGATATACGGATCTGACACAGGACTATTAAACGGAGCCAATACCAAAATGTTTGCGCATGCAAGGAATCTTTCAATCAATCAGACTTCGGCCATTGTCATGGTGCTGGTACTGATTATATCTGCGGTTATTTTCACTCTGGGCTTGAAAATGAATACCACGGTGGATCGGTTTATTGGCAGCATCTCCGAATACACGGCCGGGACGGCAAAAAAGGATGAATTGCTGAGTGAGGTAGAGTCGAGCCTGGGTTATGGCGGAGCTATTCACAAGTTCAAGAATTACGTGTTGCGTGGCAACGAGAAGTACATTGCTGGGTTCAGGGCGAAGGCCAACAAGGCGCTAGAGGCCATCAATACCTACAGAAAGCTGGGTATCAGCCCGGAGGAAACGGCCAACCTCTCGGCCATCGAGGCTGTTATCCGTGAATACCTGGCGCAGGGTGTCATTATCAACCAGATGTCAGAGTCTGGCCGTACCGCCAAGGAGATCGATGATGTCGTCAAGATCAACGATACTCCGGCGCTCGATGCGATCAAGTCGCTCAAGCTGGGTCTGATCGATGCTCGCAATACCTATCAGGAAGCGTTGACGAGCGAACTGGCTGCATTGCGAGACATGGCCAGAACCGAGAGTTTTGCTGCACCGGCGGCATTGATGCTATTGGGTGGGCTGATGGTTTTTGCCCTGCTGCAGATCAAGCGCATCATTGGTGCCGAACCCCGGGAGGTCGAGGCGCTGACACGTCAGGTGGCTGCCGGTGACCTGACCGTCAGTCATCATTATCGGCAGTATCAGCCTTCGGGCGTGCTGGGTTCCACGCTGACCTCGGTGCAGTCTCTCTCCAAAGTCGTCTCGCAGACCCAGGAAATCGCCGACACGGTAAGTCACTCCGTGGGCGAGATCTTCTTTCGCGTGCGGGAACTCAAGGATCACTTTGTTCGTCAGCAATCGAACATCAGGAGGACCAGGGAGACGATGCAACAGATGACGGCCATCACCCATCAGAATGCCAAAAGCGCCGAGCTGGCCAATGAGTTGTCGGTGCACGCCAACAAGTCCTCCGTCAAGGGCAGCGAGGTGGTGAAGAAGGCGATCGATGCGATGGAAGAGATCAATACGTCGAGCCAACGTATTTCGGACATCATCACGGTGATTGACGAAATTGCCTTTCAAACCAATCTGTTGGCGCTGAATGCTGCAGTGGAAGCCGCCAGGGCGGGTGAACATGGCAAGGGGTTTGCCGTGGTTGCCACCGAGGTGAGAAATCTTGCCCAGCGCAGTGCCACGGCGGCCAAGGAGATCGAAACCCTGATTGCGGACAGCACTCACAAGGTCAATGACGGTACAGTGCTGGTCAATGCTGCAGGGGAGGCGCTCAAGGAGATCTTCGATTCGGTCGAGAAGGTCAGCGAAGTCGTGGCGGAAATGGCTTCTTCCAACAAGCAGCAGTCCATGGGCATTGGGGAGGTGAACGAGAGTATTAGTCGTATCGAGTCCGTTCGCTCTTCCAATGAGCAGCAGGTGATCGATATCGAGGAAGACTGCACGCTGCTGGATCGTCAGGCGACGGAATTGCTGGAAACGATCGAGTTCTTCAAGACTGATGCGGGTGGGTCCGTGCCGGAATACGGTGAGCCCCTGGTCCTGTCGGAGCGAGATGGAATGGCGCCGGAACCTTCTGGCTCGTGGGTGGCAACAGATCCAGTGGCAGGCGGGATGGTGAGCGCATCGGCAGACGAAAGTGATGAGGTGGAAGGTTGGGATGGCCATGAGCGGCGGTCTGCAGCCCGGCCATGGGCGGCACAATCCAGAAGCCGGAATATGATCCCCAAGGCCGGTGATCAGCAGGACTGGGACAACTTCTGAGCCAGATTCAGTTGCATAACAAGTTCAAGGCGGTGCCGGTACTCCATCAAACACAGTCTGACTGACGGCGTACCGGCACCCTGACCGTCAATTTTGTGCCGCCCTCCTGGCGTCAAATGATTGGCTCTCGCAGCACGAAAACCAGACAGTCACTGCTTCGCTGAGTAAGCAGTGACATCTGCCAGACCTTCAGCTTTCGGCGCTTGAGCCATTTTTTCCCCTTCCATACATCGCTTGCTGTCAGGTCATCCCCTTCCGCTGATGGAGGCAACAGATTTCCGGAATGCCTCACAGTTTCGGGATTTCAGAAGACCTACAACATTCTATCTGTGAAGTAAAGCATTAGTGGGAAGTTCTTTTCTGCGTATATTTCTACTTGAGTCTGATGACCCGCAAGGGCTGGGCCGCAGCAGTGATCTTCTGCGATTCGGGTTCTTGATGAACTGGGAAATTCAGGCATGTGGGAGGCCAGAGGCTTATTGGCGCTTTCTTCAGAGCCGGGAATCGAACCTGGACAGGGTATGGGGAAGGGAACAGGGAAATGAAACAGTTATTATTCGTGGCGCTTGCAATGCTATTGACAGCATGTGAAGACAATTCGACGGGAACAGCAGGGAATGGGGATACGCGGGTACTGTCACAGGCCGAGGAGCGTAACCTTGTTGAGATCAGGAACCTGACTCCAACGGAAGTGACTGCCGGACAGGCGACCACGTTTACGCTGGATGTTGCATACAACTTGGTGACTGCGGAGCAGGGAATCATCAATCTGGGGTTCAATACGCAGAATGTGCACTCCTACACCTTCACTTCGGAAAAAAAGGAGGTTGCCAAGGGGTATGGCATAGTTTCCTTTACGGTAACAACCACACCGGTGAAATGGGACAATCCTGACAGTTTCAAGATCAGTGTTTCGCTGAGCGAGAATCCACATCCTGCTTCCTGGACACCTTTGGCAACCGATGCCGAGGATATCGTCGTGACGCAGGCCTATTCGATCAACCGTCGCAGTTTAGAGGAAACAGCTGTCGATGACGCTGCTGTGATGCCGGGTTTTGGTCTCATCGAAGAGTGCTTCAATGATGTAAACCTGGGGATCACCTACTGCGAGCAGTTCTGACCCGGTTTTTTATCCATGAACAAGACGGGATGAATCGTTGCGTAACTGCTCAGCTCTGCTCGCTGAGTAGTTACCGAACCGTTACGAAGTCGCTCGGTTTTGGAGCGCCGACTTGCAGTCGGCAAGGCTGAGTGCAAGTCGGTGATCCGGGGGAATTCGAAAACAGTCGTTTACCCCTGCCGACTCGTATCCCTCGCCTTGGACTGGTGTTCCTCAGGGATGAGATGAGTGTTAATCGTTGCAATAGTAAACGCATTCCCCCGTGGGTTGGGCATGCCAATAATTATGCAATGATTGATAGTTAAACGCTTTTGCCCAACCATACACAGGCCATTCATTCTGCAATGATTGACGACAACGTATCCGGTGAATCCACAGTAGCGTCCAGATCTACCTCTTCAG
>CAYTPO010000133.1:0-19529 GCA_964439815.1 uncultured Thiotrichales bacterium | reverse complement strand
GGCGTATGGACACCAATGACGACAAGCTTGTCACCATACTTCTGAATCAACCGATGCAGATCTTCCAGCACATGCATGCAATTGATGCAGCCATAGGTCCAGAAATCCAGAATGACCACCCTTCCGCGTAACGCCTGAAGTGTCAGGGGCCGACTGACATTCAGCCAGGGCAGGTCTGCAGGAAACTCGATGGCGGCAGGGCTATCCTGTGTTTCTTCAGCGGCGGCAGCAAATAGCGGAATGGAAAAAAGGCAAAACAACAGCCCGGAAAAAAATCGACGCATGGTTCGGCTCTTTGTCAAAACGGCTCACGGAGCAGTTACTATGGTAGAAGAAATACCGCGCCGACCAGCACGGTACGAATTGCTTCATCTACGCGCAGAACCATGCCGGCAGATGCAGAAAAAGCAGAGATCAGCCCCGCTTCCAGATGGTCCCTTGCGGCGTATCCTCCAATGAGATCCCTTCGGCCTGGAAAATATCCCGAATCTCATCGGAACGGGCAAAATTCTTTTCCTTGCGCGCCATTTCCCGCTCCCTGACCAATGCCTCAATCTCGGCATCTGTCATGCCTGCATTGCTCGCAGCCTGCCACTTGAACCATTGATCCGGCTGTTGATAGAACAGACCCAGCATCTTCCCCGAAGCCAGCAAACCGGATTTCAAGCGCTTCTTTTCCGCATCGGTTTCCGCCTTGTTCAAGCGACGCGCCAGGTCATGCAACACAGCAATGGCAACCGGGGTATTGAGATCGTCATCCAGCGCAGCAATAAAGGCTTCATCAGGTGCTACCGCAAAATCAGCGGAAATATCTGCAGCAGACAACAATGCATTATAAAGCCCGTCCAGCGCCGCCCTGGCCTGCTTGAGGTTTTCCGGCGACCAGTCGAGCGGTGAACGATAGTGGCCGGATAGCAGCGCAAATCGCACTGCCTCACCCGGTGCTACTCCCAGTACATCCCGCAGGGTGAAGAAATTACCCTCGGATTTCGACATTTTCTCTCCGGAGACCGTGATATAGCCGTTATGCACCCAGAAATTGGCAAAGGTCTCGCCGCCGTGCGCACACTGGCTCTGCGCCCGTTCATTCTCATGATGCGGAAAAATCAGATCACGCCCGCCACCATGGATATCGATGGTGCGACCAAGATGTTTTTCGATCATCGTGGAGCACTCCAGATGCCATCCGGGGCGACCAACACCCCAGGGGCTTTCCCAGCCGGGCAGATCATCGCTGGACGGCTTCCACAGTACGAAATCCCCGGCATGCCGCTTGTAGGAGGCGACATCCACACGCGCCCCAGCCAGCATGTCATCGAGTTTGCGATGTGATAGCGCCCCATAGTCGGGCATCGACTCGATATCGAACAGCACATGCCCCTCGGCCACGTAGGCATGGCCACCCTCGATCAACGTTCGAATCATCTGCAACATCGGTTCGATATGCTCGGTAGCTCGCGGCTCGATTGTCGGCGGCAAGGTATTGAGCGCTGCAATATCCTCATGGTAGAGCTGGATATTGCGATCCGTCAGCTCGCGGATCGACTCATTGTTTTCCTGTGCGGCCTTGTTGATCTTGTCATCCACATCGGTAATGTTGCGGGCATAGACGACATGGGGATAATGCAGGCGTAGCAGGCGGAACAACGTATCGAAGACCACGATTGGCCGTGCATTGCCAATATGGATCAGGTTGTAGACCGTTGGACCACAGACGTACATGGTCACCCGATCCGGGTCGATGGGGGTAAAGGGTTCTTTCTTACCCGACTGTGTATTGTGCAGGATCAATGACATGTACATCAGGCTCGCTGAAAAGAGTGCCGCGGATTATACATAAATTTGGGGTAACCCCGTCTTATTCATGGTGGGTCGCGGATCCTGGCGCTGGGCTGGTGCGCCTGGGCGCCGCTCTGGAGCGAAATTTGTAGCAATCGCTACAACTTGAGTGAGGAGCAAGCGCAGGCGTGTCAGAACAAGCCGGGGCCGTGACAGGCTTTAGCCGCCACCTTGAATAAGACGGGGTAACTACTCAGCTCCCCCTGAAACCTGTCAGATCAGGGCGGAAAACCTGCCAGCAGTTGCAAGAAAACCATCAGGGAATCAGGGACATTTCCGAATCATGCTCGATCAATACCACGCTGTGAACAGCAATACCTTCCCCTCGCCCGGTATAGCCCAGACGCTCGGTAGTCGTCGCCTTCACATTGGCAGGCGCCTGCAGCATTGCGGCAAGGTTCGCCGTCATGGCCGCGATATGCGGGGACAGCTTCGGTGCCTGAGCCACCACCGTCACATCGGCATTGACCACGCGATAACCTTCAGCTCCGAGCTTCTGCATGACGCGCTGCAACAACAGGGCGCTATCGATATTCTCAAACGCAGCATCGGTATCCGGGAAGTGGCGGCCGATATCACCCAATCCCGCAGCGCCCAGCAATGCATCACAAACGGCGTGCAGTAGTACATCGCCATCGGAATGAGCAGCAAAGGCCTTGTCAAAGGGAATTTTCACCCCCCCCAGCATGAGATGGTCGCCCTCGGTAAAGGCGTGAACATCAAACCCGTGACCTATTCTAAGATCCGACATGCCGCTGCGCTCTCTGCAAGTGGAACTCCGCCAATGGCAGGTCCTCGGGGCGGGTGATCTTGAGATTATCCAGCGGCGCCTCCACCAGCAACGGCGCATAACCAAGCTGCTCCAGCGCGCTGGCCTCGTCAGTGATCGTCTCTGGCCGGGCCAATCCTGCCTGCAGCGCCTCAAACAGCAACCCTGCACGAAACAGCTGCGGTGTCAGCGCATGCCAGAGTGCACTGCGATCAACCGTTCTTTCTATCTCGCAACCACTCGACCGCTTCATCGTATCGCGCACCGGAGCTGCCAGAATACCCCCACATGGATGATTCCCGACCGCCGACATCAGCCTGACGATATCGGCAACATGCACGCATGGCCGGGCCGCATCATGCACCAGCAACCAGCTATCGTCACCGAGTTCGGAAATAATGGACGCGGCGGCATTGACCACCGAGTGTACGCGCTCCCTGCCCCCAGCCACGACACGCAGCGGGATATCCAGCTGAACATCGAGCGTCGGCCAGTAGGGATCTCCCGTACTCAACGCAAGTACAATGCCATCGATACCCGGTGTTGCAGCCAGCTTGTGCAGCGTATGCTCCAGCACGGTCCTGCCTGCCAGTTGCAGATACTGCTTGGGGATATCGGCCCCCATACGCCGACCTGCACCAGCGGCAGGAACAATGGCCCAGCATGTGGAGAATGCAGTCACTCGTACAGGGATACGGTCTGGCTGCCGAAACGGCTGTCACCGACGGGCAGGATAATCTGGAAAAAGGTCTCTCCCTCCTTGATCATGCCCAGTTCACTGCGGGCACGCTCTTCAATGGCGGCGGTTCCCTTCTTGAGGTCATTCACTTCGGCTTCAAGCGCCGCATTGCGCGCCTGCAACGTCTCATTTTCAGATTGTTGTGCCGTCACTGACTGGCTGATCTGCCAGACGTCAGAGAGACTACCATCACCTATCCATAGGCGAAACTGCAGTACCAGGAGCAATCCTGTCAATATGATTACGAGTAGCCTCATCCCAGTTCTTAATTGCTTTCCTGAACCCTTGAACGCCCAATGGATCTCGATCAACCCTGATGTCCCTGGAACATCGCCCAAATGGCCCATGATAGTATTGCCGATGGTCCCTATCAGCTTATAGTCAGACCGTGAATTTTATTATTCTACAGTAGGTTACACATGAAATGTAATACCCTGGATTAAAAAAGGTCGCAATCAGCGACCTTTTCGAGTTTCACTCCGCATACAAATGCGGTCAAAGCAGCTACTCAAGGCTACAGTTGCTTGAACGCAGCCTTCCCCGCATATCTTGCCGCAGTGCCAAGCTGCTCTTCGATACGCAATAGCTGATTGTACTTGGCAACCCGGTCAGAGCGTGACATCGAGCCGGTCTTGATCTGCCCCGCGCCGGTAGCAACCACCAGGTCGGCAATCGTGACATCCTCGGTCTCACCCGAACGGTGCGACACCACTGCGGTATAACCCGCAGCCTTGGCCATATCGATGGCAGCCAGCGTCTCGGTCAGGGTGCCGATCTGATTTACCTTGATCAGAATGGAGTTGGCAATATGCTTGTCGATGCCTTCCTGAAAGATCTTGGTATTGGTGACAAACAGATCATCACCCACAAGCTGCACACGCTTGCCCAGCTTTTCCGTCAGAATGGCCCAACCCGCCCAATCGTCCTCGGCCAGTCCGTCCTCGATGGAAATGATCGGATACTGGTCCACCCAGTCCGACAGGTAATCAACAAAACCGGCCGCATCAAAGATCTTGCCTTCGGATGCCAGATTGTATTTCCCATTCTCGTAGAATTCGGAGCTGGCTGCATCGAGCCCCAGCCAGATATCAACGCCAGGTTTCAGGCCGGTCTTCTCGATCGCCTGAAGAATCACCTCGATCGCCGCTTCGTTGGAAGGCAGGTCCGGTGCGAAGCCACCCTCATCCCCCACCGCAGTATTCATCCCCTTGGACGACAGCACCGATTTCAGGGAATGAAACACTTCCGCACCCTCACGGATCGCCTCGGCGATGCTCGCTGCACCGACCGGCAAGATCATGAATTCCTGCAGATCGACACTGTTGTCAGCGTGTTCGCCACCATTGATGATATTCATCATCGGTACCGGCAACAGCGTGGCATCGTCGCCACCAAGATAGTTGTAGAGCGGTTTGCCGGCGGCATTGGCACCTGCGTGTGCATTGGCCAGGGAGACGGCAAGAATGGCATTGGCACCCAGATTGCCCTTGTTCTCGGTGCCATCCAGATCGATCATCTTCTGGTCGATCGCAGCCTGATCATCTACGTCCATGCCAATGAGCGCTTCCTGGATCACGGTATTGATATGCTTGACGGCGGTAATCACCCCCTTGCCACCATATTCGTTACCGCCATCACGCAACTCGATCGCCTCACGCGCACCGGTTGAGGCTCCGGAGGGTACGGCCGCCCTGCCCAGGACGCCATTGTCGAGAATCACATCGGCTTCAACGGTAGGATTTCCCCGCGAATCTATAATCTGCCGTCCCTTTATTGCTTTAATCGTTGTCATTCTTGCTCCATTGTCAATTACTCACTGCAACTCAGCGACGAGCCTGTAGTGCAGCCTCTTTCAAATATTTACCGACACCCGCCTGATCGGGTCGGGTTACAGCGTGGTTTCAATCAGCCCTGATGCCTTTACCGTACGGTCCAGCTCCTTCAGTGTTTCCAGCAATCCCGCCATCATTGGCAAGGGCCAGGCATTGGGGCCATCGCTCAGTGCCTTTTCCGGTTCAGGATGTGTCTCCATGAAAAGGCCAGAGACACCCGCAGCTACTGCAGCACGTGCCAATACCGGGACATGCTCACGCTGCCCGCCGGACACGCTACCCTGCCCACCCGGCAACTGCACCGAATGTGTCGCATCGAATATGACCGGGCAACCTGTCTCACGCATGGTCGCCAGACCGCGCATATCCGAAACCAGATTATTGTAGCCAAAGGTATAGCCGCGCTCACAGACCATGATCTGCTCATTACCCACCGCCCGCGCCTTGTCGACAACATTGCCCATATCCCAGGGCGCAAGGAACTGACCTTTCTTGATATTGACCGGAATCCCCTGCTTCGCAACGGCCTGGATAAAATTGGTCTGGCGACACAGAAAGGCTGGCGTCTGCATCACATCGACCACGGCGGCCACCTCATCCAGCGGCGTATCTTCGTGTACATCCGTCAGCACAGGCACGTTGATCTGCTGTTTGACCTTTTCCAGAATTCGCAACCCTTCCTCCACACCCGGACCACGAAAACTCGCAGCGGAGGAGCGGTTGGCCTTGTCGAAGGAGGACTTGTAGATAAAGGGAATCCCCAGCGCATCAGTGATCTCCTTCAGCTTTCCCGCCGTCTCCAGCGCCAGCGCTTCACTTTCGATCACACAGGGCCCGGCAATCAGGAACAGGGGCTCATCCAGGCCTGCTTCAAAATGACACAGCTTCATGCTTCACCTTCCAGTTCATCATCCAGCTTCTTATGGTGAGCTCTGGCCGCCCTGACAAACCCGGAAAACAGCGGATGTCCTTCTCGCGGGGTCGAAGTGAACTCAGGATGGAACTGACAAGCCAGAAACCAGGGATGCTCATTCAGCTCGATGAACTCGACCAGCTCGCCGTCCATCGACACACCTGAAATGACCAGCCCCTTCTCTTCCAGCACCTCACGGTACTTGTTGTTGAATTCGTAGCGATGTCGATGCCGTTCGACAATGACATCGGCATCATAGAGCTTGCGCACCAGCGAACCCTTTTTCAGCGCACACTGCTGACCGCCCAAACGCATGGTGCCGCCCAGATCGGAATCGGAGTCACGCACCTCCTTGGCCCCACTGGCATCCTGCCACTCGGTGATCAGACCGATGACCGGATCGGGCGTATCGGGTTCGAACTCGCTGCTGTGTGCATCCTTGATGCCAGCGACATGCCGCGCAAATTCGATGACGGCAACCTGCATTCCCAGACAGATCCCAAGATAGGGAATCTTGTTGACTCGAGCATACTCGGCAGCCGCGATCTTGCCTTCCACACCGCGACGGCCAAAGCCACCCGGTACCAGAATCGCATCGGCGTGCGCCAGCTCGGACATCTCGCCATTTTCCAGCTGCTCGGAATCGACATAGCGGATATTTACCCGCGTATGCGTCTTGATACCGGCATGGCGGAGCGCTTCATTGAGTGATTTGTAGGACTCGGTCAGATCCACATACTTGCCCACCATGGCGACAGTCACTTCCTCCTCGGGAAACTCCATGGAGTGGACCACTTCCTGCCAGTCACTGAGATCCGCAGGCGGCTGGTCGAGGCCAAATTTTCGCAGAATGATCTCGTCTACCTTCTGCGCATGCATCCACAAAGGAATCTTGTAGATGCTGTCCATGTCGATCGCGGAAATGACCGCCTTTTCCTCGACATTGGTAAACAGTGCAATCTTCTTGCGCTCGGTCTCGGGCAGGGGTTCCTTCGAACGACACAGCAACAGATCAGGCATGATACCGATCGACCGCAGCTCCTTGACCGAGTGCTGGGTCGGCTTGGTCTTGAGCTCACCGGAGACATCGATATAGGGCACCAGCGTCAGGTGCATGAACAGCGCGTGATCATGCCCCTCTTCCACTCCCATCTGCCGGATGGCTTCCAGAAACGGCAGCGACTCGATATCGCCCACCGTGCCGCCAATCTCGACCATCGCGATATCGTAGCCTTCGGCACCGCGTCGGGTACGCTCCTTGATCTGATCGGTAATATGCGGAATGACCTGCACGGTCCCGCCGAGATAATCGCCACGACGCTCCTTGCGAATTACCTCCTCATAAATCTGCCCGGTCGTGAAATTGTTCTTGCGGCCTGTCTTGCAATGGACAAAGCGCTCGTAATGACCCAGGTCGAGATCAGTCTCGGCACCATCCTCAGTAACAAATACCTCTCCGTGCTGAAACGGACTCATGGTGCCCGGATCGACATTGATATAGGGATCCAGCTTCATCATCGTGACGGACAGGCCACGCGCTTCCAGCACGGCGCCAACAGAAGCAGCCGCAATGCCTTTTCCCAGGGACGAAACAACGCCTCCGGTTACAAAAATATATCGAGTCATTGAGTGGCAAGACCAGTAGATTAGATGGGTTCGGGCCGATGCCGCAGCAAACAGGGCGCAAGAAAGCGTCGGAAGCCGAACGCGCGAAACTATAGCAAATCTCGTATGCTCTCACAATTGGGCCTGATACCTGCGAGCTTAAAACAAACATCAATTCAAACCCTTAGCCTGAATCCGGGGGTTGAACGGGAATGGATAATGCAAGACATTGGTTTCACAGCAGTTTCAAGAAAACCCGAGATCCGGACGCAGGAGCAGATTTACCCTTGACCCGCTCCCGGATCGCGGATCGGTGCCACAGGTGCAAGAGGCCGGCACTTGAGATTTCCCCAGCCAGAAGCTCCCGACCCAGCCACCCCCTGACGGCCCTCCCTGCCTGCTCAAGCACTGAAATTTCGGGTAAGATGCGTGGATCAATGAAACCTGGAAGCGCTGGCTGATGACAAAAGAAAGCATAGAAAAAGGCAAACTGGTCGAGTTCACTTACCAGATCGTCGATGAGAACGGCGATGTAAAGGAACAGATCGATCTGCCACTGACCTATATCCACGGCCATGACAGCGGCATGTACGAGAAAATCGAAAAGGCACTCGAAGGCAAGCACAGCAACGACAAGGTAATTGTCGAACTGTCACCGGAAGAAGGTTTTGGCGAAGCCGACCCCGACATGATGTTCGAGGACGACATCGAGAACGTACCCCCCGAATTCCGCATGATCGGAGCCGAAGCCGAATTCCAGAACGACCAGGGCGATGTAAAGACCTTTCGCGTTGCCGCCATTGAAAACGGCAAGGTCATCATGGATGGCAACCACCCACTGGCTGGCAAACAAGTCGCATTTCATATCACCGTCAACAGCGTGCGTGATGCCACCGAAGACGAACTGTCGGGAAAGGTTCCCACCGGGCAGGCCGCCGGCCTGCCTACCGACGACATCCCACCCACGCTCAACTGATTCAGGCATCCCGATATGGAACGACTATTTGAAGGCATGCTCTGGAACAGCCGTCTGGTAGTGATACTTGCAGTCATTGCCAGTCTGCTGACCGGGTTCGCGATGTTCTTTATTGCCACCGTGGACGCCTGGTTTCTGCTGACTCACCTGGTCGACTATCTCTCACCCGAACTGACCACAGAGGGACGTGCCGACCTGCGCGCAACGATGGTGACCCATGTCGTTGAAATCATCGACGGCTACCTGCTGGCCACCGTCATGCTGATTTTTTCACTCGGCCTCTACGAACTCTTCATCAGCAAGATCGAACAGGCAGCCGAATCCGAAGCCGGCTCATCGGTACTGCTGATCACCAGCCTCGACGACCTGAAAAGCAGACTGGCCAAGGTCATACTGATGATCCTGATCGTCAAGTTCTTTGAACATGCATTGAAGATGGATTTCGCCTCATCCCTGGAAATGCTGGAGTTCGCTGGCGGCATCGCCCTGATCGGGCTGGCCTTGTACCTGAGTCACGCAAGTGATCACCATGGTCCTCCTCAGGAGAAACACTCCCACCATTGAACCACCTGCCTGCAAGATGGAAGCTGGCCTGCAGAGTCAATAGAAAGCCGGTTTCGAACCATTCCGGATCACTGGCTTTACCAACCCTTCCGAATTCCGAATAATCGTTGAAACAAGAAATCTTTGTATTAACCCGTCTTATTCATGGAGGCGGCTAAAGCCTATGATTAAGTAAATGAAAACAATGACAAACCCTTGACAGTCCCGTTTCACCTAAATGGTGAGAGGCTTCGACCTGTCACGTCCCTGCTCTTCTTCCCCCACTGCCCTGCATTTTTCAAGATACTTTCGCATCAAACATCTTCGGTTTTCCACCGAATAAATCCACGACAACAGCCCCTTTTGCATCCAGCCGGCAACCTCCCAACGTAATTAATCCTGAGCGCGCCAACATCAATCAATCACATAATATCTTTTGGAGATAGAAAAATGAAAATCCGTTCAATTGCATCCCTGGCAACAGGTATCGCACTCCTGGCGCTGCCGCTGTTTTCCGGCGCTGCCACCATCAGCGGCAAACTGGTAGGGCACCATTGCGCTCACGAAGGCACCGTCTGCCCGGCTGACAAACTCGACCCACATATTACGCTGGAAAGGGATTTTGTCCTTCTGACCAAGGGCAATGAATATTATTTCATCCCGAACCTTCCACGAGATGTAAAAGTCAGACATGTGCTGGATGATGTCGTGATCAACGGAGAGCTCGATGGAAAATACAATGTCATTACCGCAAGAGAACTTACGGTAAAAGGCGAGTCGAAAATCGCATGGTCTGCAAAAAGTCAACGGGAAGTCGAAAGTCTGTTCGATCATTTCGACAGCGAACAGTAAACCACCAAATTCCGGATAATGGCAGGCAGGGGAAGAAAAATGAATTCCGCCCCTGCTTTTTATGCGGCAAAAGACTTCGAAAAGTCCGAAACTATCATCTTTTCCAGCCTACATTTCTCGCAATTCATTCAGGGAAATAACATTATCTGGCATCAACGCGGAATGTGCTCTATCAGCCTGAGTTTGACAAATTCAAATCCGTAACAACTTTCACGTTTTCTGTAGCGTCTACTACCTCGGCGACAGGAAGTTTCCTCCCCTCCTGCCAACCCTGCAAGGCTGCGGCCTTGCTGCTGCCAGTAACCATGACAATCATTTCCCGACAACGCTTCAATGCCCCGGGGGTCAGGCTTATTCTGTCTGGCGGCGGTTTGGGAGCATCATGCACGGGTATGACAAGTCTTGGCAGATCATGGTCATGACCGGGAAAAAGACTGGCCGTATGTCCATCCTCTCCCATTCCCAGCAATACCATGTCAAAGGGCAGTGCCGCAGCCACAACCGGCTCATACTGCGCAGCGCCTGTTTCAGCGCCCAGCTCCGCAGGGATGGGATAGTGTTGCACCACCCTCGCCGCCAGCCCGCTACGCTCCACCATTGTGCTGTTGCGCTCATCATCACCAACAGGAAGACAGCGTTCATCACCATAATATAATGCCCACCGCGCCCATACCTGCTCACTGCTTGCCAGCCGTCTGTAGACTTTCTGTGGCGTCGTACCGCCCGCCAGTACCAGCGAAAAATGCCCTCTTTCCGCTATGGCTTGGATCGCGGCATCACTGATCATTTCAAGAACCGTACTCGCTACCACGTCGGCCGAATCGAGCGCCATCCATTCGATGTTTTTTTCTCCCCCGGAATCCATCTACTCGGGATCCAGATCATGACGCCAGTGACACTGCTCCTTGTCGAAGATCAATCGCGACTCTTCCGGACCCCAGGTGCCTGCAGGATAGGTGCGAATATAATCCCGCTCGGTCGACCAGACCTTCAAGATGGGATCGACCACCTTCCAGGCCGCTTCCACTTCGTCATAGCGCAAATAGAGTGAGCGGTCGCCCTGAAAGAGATCCAGCAGCAGATCTTCGTAGGCATCCATTTTCTCATGTTCCTCATCACGAAAATGGGCATCGAGACTGATTTGCCGGGTGCGCATTTCAAGGCCCGGCTCCTTGGCGGTAATTTCCATGCGCAGGGTTTCCTGTGGCTGAATGCCCAACAGGATCCAGTTGGGGTTCATCTGCTCGATTTGCGTGCCGCGAAAGAATTGTTGTGGCGGATGCTTGAAGCAGATCGAAATCATCGACTGCTTCTCCTTCAATCGCTTGCCGGTGCGCAGATAAAATGGCACACCACGCCAGCGCCAGTTGTCGATATAGAGCTTTATCGCAGCATAGGTTTCAGTCACACTCTGGGGGTCGATATTGGGTTCTTCCAGATAGCCCGGTACCCGCTTGCCATCAACCTTGCCTGCGGTATATTGCGCTCGATAAGCCTGCGCATGCACAGCTGATCTCGGGATCGGGCGAATCGACTTGAGCACCTTGACCTTTTCATCACGCAGATCCTCATCCTCCATCGAAACCGGCGGCTCCATCGCCACCAGCGTCAACATTTGCAGCAAATGGCTCTGGATCATGTCGCGCAACGCACCGGCACCATCATAAAACCCGCCACGCGAACCCACACCCAGCGTCTCGGAATGGGTGATCTGCACATGGTCGATATAATTGCGATTCCACAGCGGTTCGGCCATCAGGTTGGCAAAGCGGAAAACCAGTACATTCTGCACCATTGCCTTGCCCAGATAATGATCGATCCGGTAAATCTGATCTTCACGTAAAAATCGCCCCAGCCTGCGCTGCAGATTCTGTGCACTGAACAGGTCATAGCCAAACGGTTTTTCTATCACCACCCGACGCCAGCCACGATCCTCCGCAAACATCTCCACCCTGCTCATCTGCTCGACGACATCGCCATAGGTCGAGGGCGGCAGTGACATGTAGAATGCGGCATTCCCCTCATCACGCAACAACTCACTCAGACGGGAATACATTTCCGGGTCATCGAGATCTCCCCGAAAATAGCGGATCCGCTCAGCAAAGCGGGAGAACTGCACTTCATCGAGCTCCTTTCTAGCGCGTGCCGCCACCGATTCCCGTACATGCGCAATCCACGCCTCCTGAGTGAATGGCTTGCGGCCACAACAGACAATCGTGGTGCGGGGGTTCAACTGCCCGGCCAGCTCCAGGTGATAGAGAGACGGGAGCAATTTAATGGTGGCCAGATTGCCGGTAGCACCAAAAATCACCAGTGAACAGGCATCATCCGCAGGCGTCGCAGTCATTACCACTTCTCCTCATGCTGATCCTCGGTCCAGTGGGTGTGGAACACTGCATCCTCGGGCTGATCGAGCCGCCTGTAGGTGTGCGCACCAAAATAGTCACGCTGCGCCTGAATCAGATTGGCCGGCAGTATTGCGCTGCGGTAGCCATCATAAAAGGAAAGTGCCGACGAAAAGGCCGGTAGTGGAATACCACGCGCCACACCCGCCACAATCGACTCACGCCATCCAGTTTGCGCGGAATTGACCGCTGTGGAAAAGAAATCATCGAACAGCAGATTTTCAATCCCCGCATCCCGCTCGAACGCCGCCTTGATATCCTTGAGAAAACGACTGCGAATAATACAGCCTTCCCGCCACAGCAGTGCAATATCACCATATTGCAATTGCCAGCCAAATTTTTCACTGGCCTGCCGCATCAGCATAAAACCCTGGGCGTAGGAAATGATTTTCGACGCATACAGCGCATCATGTACCTGCTGCACGAATTCATCTGTGTTTCCCACAGCCATCTCACTACCACCCTGCAACAAGCTGGATGCCTTGACCCTTTCCGACTTCAACGCCGACAGAAAGCGGGCATTCACAGCCGCCCCAATCAGCGTCAGCGGTATTCCCTGCTCCAGCGCATCAATGGCCGTCCACTTACCCGTACCCTTCTGCCCAGCGCTGTCCAGAATATGATCGACGCGGGAAGAGCCATCCGCATCCCTGACTCGCAGGATCTGGCTGGTAATTTCGATCAGATAGGAATCCAGCACACCGCTGTTCCAGTGCTCGAAAATATCCGCCAGCGCGTCATTGTCCACCTGCAGCGCCTCTCGCATCAGCTGCCACGCCTCGACGATCAGCTGCATGTCACCGTATTCGATGCCGTTATGCACCATTTTCACATAATGCCCCGCACCACCCTCGCCCACCCACTGACAGCAGGGTTCACCATCGGCCTTGGCGGCAATTGACTGGAACATCTCCCGCACCAGCGGCCAGGCCTCAGGATCACCACCGGGCATCAGTGACGGCCCATGGCGCGCACCTTCCTCACCCCCGGAAATACCCATTCCCAGAAATCGAAACCCCTGAGCCTTGAGATCGTGATAGCGGCGCTCGGTATCCGGGTAGTGAGAGTTTCCCCCGTCGACAATGATATCGCCCGGTGACAGCAGTGGACGCAACTGATCGATCACTGCATCGACGGGCCTGCCAGCCTTTACCATCAGCAAAATCACCCGCGGCGACTCCAGCGCAGCAACAAAGTCCTCCAATGACTCGGCACCGGTAATCTCCCGCCCGGCGGCCTCGCCCTGCAGAAACTTTTCCGTCCTGCTGAAGGTCCGGTTGTAGACCGCCACCCGAAACCCTTTGTCCGAGAGATTGAGCACCAGATTACGCCCCATTACCGCCAGACCCACGACTCCGATATTTGCTAATGACATTGTGTTTTTTCCTTGCATGACTTCGAGCAGACAGCATACCGAAGCAGAATGCGAACCACCATCACCGGCGGCTGGGAGTTATTCACGAACATGGGGGGGGGATTCCGGTCCAGTATGACGGAGCAAGCAGCAGGATTGCAGCTTTAGATCTCCAGAAACGAAAACATGTTTTCTGGCCTACCGTTCGTAGATTGTCACTGCTCAGCGAACAATTACAAAGTCGCTTGGTTGCGGAGCACCGAATTACAGTCGGCCGGGCCGAGTGCAAATCGGCGATCCGAGAGGTTCGATAGTGATCGTTTACGCCGGCAGGCCCATATTCCGCGCCTCGAACTGATATTCAATCAACATCCACCTGCTCCGGCGATTCCACGTTGATGACAAATCCCACCAGCCGGACAAAATTCGTGGGTGCTTCAAATACCTTTACCTTGCCCTGAACACGTATCAGCGCATTGCGGCGGTCATCGGCCACGATGTCGCCAAGCTTTGCGAATAATGGACGAAACTGCATGCTGTCCTCCACCAGCCATACCCGGATCGACTCTCCAGCCTCATCACTTGCGCGGGCCTTGAGGTCAAAGTGGGATGATTCGCCATCACGCGGGATGTCCCATCCATCAACCGGCTTATCCAGCAAAGCGGGATCCACGGCAATATTGGCAAAGTCGAGATAGCCTTTTACCCGGATCGTGCGACCATCCAGATTGCGAACGTAGTCCCTGTCTCTGGCGAAGCCACGTTTGACAAGTGAGGATAGCGGGTAATAGCCGTCCGCATCGGGTCTGGGTGGCTGGCAGCCCGACAACAGAACCGCAGACAGGACGAGCAGTAGCCAGCCGTTTTTGTAGTCCAGGCGCATGACAGCTACGTGTCCCGCAGCCGAAACGTTGGCTGTCCCGCTTTGGTCAGCCCATAACTCTCCAGCCAGTCCGCCGCATCCTCTGCATCCTCATTGAACCAGCGTTCTGCACTGCCCAGGCGGAAGGTGTACCCCCAGCGATCCATATCCTTGCACATCCGCAGTTGCCCCATTGCCTCCAGCTCATCAGCCAGCAGGATCTGCAGATAGCAGACGGCATTCTCTTCGTCATAATCCCCGCCTGCATCGGTATGCAGACCCTCCCGTCTCTGCGAGTCCATGCAGATGTAATGACAGGTCTCATGCATCAGGGAATGCACCGGCGTATCGTCACGTACATAGACACGATCTTCCAGCAATCCGGCTTCCGACTCACCCCAGAAGCTGCCGGGAATCGCTTCACCCTCGGGAACCTCGCAAAGCGTCAGATCATATTTCTTCAATAGCGTTTGCAGTAGCGGATAACCGATATCCGCTACTGTCAGAATGTTACTGCACATCTCTCAATTCCGATTCCTGAATAGATACAAATGGATACTGACCAGTATTGTCGCTTAGTTTATCATCGCGGATCTGGAATCTGGACCAAACAATATCGTCACACAGGCTTTTCATGCAATTTCTCAAAGACTATCTAGACTTTTTCATCTTTGGCATTCTGGGATTCATGAGTTTCCTGATGCTGTGGATGGTGATTGAACGCTACCTCTATTATCGCTCGGTGGATGTCAGCCATTTCGACAATCCCGACGCGCTCAACGTAGCGTTGACCAACAACCTGACCACCATTTCAACCATTGGCGCCAATGCACCTTACGTGGGCCTGCTGGGAACAGTCATGGGCATTCTGATCACATTCTACGATCTGGGGCAGGGTGGAAAGATCGAACCCGGCACCATCATGCTTGGCCTGGCGCTGGCATTAAAGGCCACTGCGCTGGGGCTGGTGGTGGCCATTCCCGCCATCGTTTTCTACAACGGCTTGCTGCGCAAGGTCGATGTGCTGACTGCCCGCTGGAAGCAGCTATCATCATGAAAAGATTCGACCAGATCAATGTCATCCCCTTTATCGACATCATGCTGGTATTGCTGGCAATTGTGCTGACCACCGCCAGCTTCATCTCCACACAGAATCTCGGCCTGGAGCTGCCCGAGGCCGAGAATACCCAAAAGGATGAACTCAAGGATCCTTTACTGCTCTCGATTTCGGCCAGCAGCCAATTCTATCTGCACAATGAGTTGATCGAGAAGGCGACTTTGCAGGAACGGTTGAAGACCTTCCCCAGAACAACACCCATTGTTGTCTCCGTTGACCAGAGCGCTCCCTTTAGGGACTTCATCTTCCTGATCGATATTCTCAAGGGACTGCAGCTGGAAAATCTCTCGATCAAAGCCAACAAGCTCGAAAAGGCACCATGAAATACTCCATGACAGGTGCAACCCTGTCGGCATTGATCCATCTGGGTATTGCATTGCTGATTGGTGGCTACTGGCTGCAGCAGGCGCCCGAACCAAAACCGGAAGATTCCATCCCCATCAAACTGTCGATGTTTCAACCCCCCGTCGCCAAGAAGCCCACACCACCCAAGCCAGAGACATCACCCCCGCCATCACCCGTAAAAGCACAGCAAAAGCCGAAACCAAAACCAAAACCGAAACCGAAACCGAAACCGAAACCGAAGCCGAAGCCGAAGCCGAAGCCGAAGCCAAAACCGAAGCCGGTGTCGATACCGGAGCCTGAGCCTGCCAATCCCCCTGTCGAAGACGTAGTGATACCTCCAACGCCTGCGCCTTCCACCGCAGTCACCGTGGCAAAGACCCAGGTCAGGGATAACATCCAGGAACTCAACAGGATTACCGATCACTACCAGGCTGCGCTGCAATCCGGCATCGAGGCCAACAAACGCTATCCACGGCGCGCCCGGCGCAATCGCCAACAGGGGCGCTGCACCATCGGTTTCACGGTTCTCAGGAATGGCACGATCCGGGATATCAGGATCATCCACAGTTCAGGGCACACCTCACTCGATCAGGCATCGATCCGCGCTGTCGAGGCCACCAGCGGCCAATACCCCTTCCCCGACAGCATCAAGCGCAATGAATGGGCGTTCACCATTCCGGTGCAATACCAGCTGCGATAGAGCTGGCACCTGAATCCAAGGGTTGAACAAGGCGATTGGTGACACCTACCCATCAGAGCAACAAATAGATACCCCCTATTGACTTCAGTTTTATAAACGATTTCAGCTATACGACATTCCCCCCTACTATTCTCCCCGTCGCAACAACAAAGACTTCAACAACGAGGAGATCATCATGAACAACCCCGAATCCATCACCATCAAGAACCTTGAAGCCGCTTTCGCTGGCGAGAGCATGGCGCATATCAAATACCTTTATTTCGCCAAGATCTGCCGCGAGCAGGGTGATATCGAGACTGCCGAGGCTTTCGAGGCCACCGCAAAGCAGGAGGTGATGCATGCCTTCGGCCATGCCGACCTGCTGTTCCCGAAAGCGGACATGACGCCCGCCAAATGCCTGCAATACGCCATTGAAGGCGAGACCTACGAATACACCGAGATGTATCCGAAGTTCCGCCACGAAGCAATTGCCGAAGGCAACACCGAATGGGTCGGCGAGATCGACGAGCAGATCGAGGAATCCCGCGAACACGCCGAACAATTCAAGGCTGTGTTGGAAAAGGCCGCCAAACGATTCGCTGCACTGGCCAAGGTCGAGGAACGCCATGCCAACCACTACAAGGCAGCACTCGGCAAGCTCGACGCTCAGTAACAGCAGCCACACAACCAATTGAATACACAGAGGAAATCAATGATGAAAAGCTATCAATGTATCGTATGCGGGTTTATTTACAACGAAATCGACGGTTTGCCCGAAGAAGGCATCGCTCCTGGCACAACCTGGGACGATATACCCGAAGAGTGGGAATGCCCGGACTGCGGTGTTGCTAAAAGCGACTTCGAAATGGTCGAAATCTGAGACCACTCCCCCACTGGATCGCCGGGCCATTGGCCCGGCATCCTCTTACCGTGCACAGGAGAAGTCACCTTGAAACCCTTCATCATTATCGGCTCCGGGCTGGCTGCCTATACGCTGGCCCGGGAGTTTCGCAAACTCGACAAGATACAACCCATCACGCTGATTACCGCTGACGACGGCAGCAGCTATTCCAAACCCATGCTTTCCAATGCATTGTCAAAGGGCAAGCAGGCGCAGGATCTGGTCATTGCCGATGCCCCAACCATGGCCAGTCAGCTTGAGATCAATATCATCACCAACACCCGTGTCACACAGATCGACCCGAACCATCAGCAGGTAACAACCACCAATGCTTCCCTACCCTACAACAAACTGATCCTGGCTACCGGCGCCAACCCCATTGCTCCACCAATAGGCGGCAATGCAGCTGGCGAAACCCTGCAAATCAACAATCTTCAGGACTACGGCCGATTTAGGGAAAGGCTGGAAAATGCACGCTCAATCACCATTATCGGTGCCGGTCTCATCGGTTGTGAATTTGCCAATGATCTGGTTGCACAGGGCTATCAGGTGCATGTCATTGGCATGGGCAGCACCCCACTGGACACACTGATTCCCCCGGCAGCGGGCGAGGCCATGCAGGCAGCATTGGCAAACATCGGTATTCACTGGCATCTGGGAACAACAGTCGATGCCATTGATCATGCCTCAAAGGGCTATCGGGTCTCGCTGACCAACAGCAAATCATTCGCTACAGATCTGGTAATCAGTGCCATCGGTCTGAGGCCGGAAACCATTCTGGCCAAAGCCGCTGGACTGGACATCCAGCGCGGTATCGTCACCAACCGCTACCTGCAAACCAGCGTTGAGGACATTTATGCCTTGGGGGACTGTGCCGAATTGGAAGGCCAGGTGCTTCCCTTTGTCATGCCGCTGATGACTGGTGCACGAGCATTGGCAAGGACACTGGCCGGAAACCCCGAGCCCGTCGTTTACCCCGCCATGCCGGTCATCGTGAAGACACCCGGCTTTCCACTCGTTATCGTTCCCGCTTCAACGGGGGAGTGGCGCTGCGAACCAACCGCCGCCGGCCTGCGCTGCCTGAAGTTTGATGCAGCACAAATGGTGGGTTTTTGTCTTGGAGGAGATGCAGTCAGTGAGAAGCAAAGTCTGGTGAAACAGTTGCAGCGCTGATATGCCTTGCTTCAGTTACGATCATTGACCGGTACTCTGATCGTGGTTGATCCGATAATGGTTGAAATGAGTCCGCCGTATGAAAGTATCGAGGTCGATACCATTACGGTAATTAACCCGTCTTATTCATGGTGGCGGCTAAAGCCTATCACGGCCCTGGCTTGTTCTGGCACACCTACGCTTGCTCTTCACTCAAGTTGTAGCGATTGCTACAAATTTCGCTCCAGAGCAGCGCCCAGACGCACCAGTCCAGCGCCAGGATCCGCGATCCACCATGAATAAGACGGGGTTAAGCAAAGGTTTCTCCATACAGGATAAACTTGTGATCCCGTTGTAACTAATAATCCGTGGCGCCATGCCCATACAACAGCGCTCACATCCTAGGAGCCTGTCGGACTTGACCGTTTGAAGCGAAAATCACTGGGGGTCAATTAACTCAGTTTATCGCCATCCAGAGATTTGCGCCCCAAGGGCACTTCCTGCGGGCGCAGCCAAACAGCGTTAAGTCCGACAGACTCCTAGTCCATCACCTCTGCAATCGTTTCCGCTGTCAGGATTCTTTCCAGCCAGCGGATCAGGGTATCGGAATCTGCTGCGGTAATGCGTTGCCGCATTTCTTCAGGTA
>CAYTPO010000132.1:0-2443 GCA_964439815.1 uncultured Thiotrichales bacterium | reverse complement strand
CCTGACATGCCACCCATTCCGGACATACCACTCATGCGATAAATTCCCTGCATGCAACTCATTCAGGACATACCGCGCTGGCCACTCATGCCTGACATGCCACCCATTCCGGACATACCACTCATGCCATCCATTCCAGACATGCCACCCATTCCAGACATGCCGCTCATGCCATCCATACCCTGCATGCCGCTCATCCCGGACATGCCGCTCATGCCGCTCATGCCAGTTTGTGGATAAAAGAATATTTGTCCTTGAGGTGTAATTCTGAAGTATCCCTGGTTACCACTCATTCCGGACATTCCGGACATTCCGGACATCCCATTCATTGCCGATGCCTGTGTGGTGGCCAGGCCAATACTCAACGCCAGGGATGTGAGAACCAGTTTTCTGCTCTTGAGTTTGCTTGCTGTAATTCGCTTACACATTCGTTTGATCATTTGGTATTTCTCCTTTAGATAGAGGGTGGTGTTTTATTTTCTCAATCCGAATCAGACTTCTTCTGCCCGGATTTGAGACTTTTCGCCGCATCGAATCGCGGCAAATACATGGGACGTCCGGAATAGTATCCGCGCCCTGAATAAGGCCTGTACGCCCTCCCCGACGCAGGTGGCAGTAAATAAGATTTCTGTGTTCGCCAATAAGGTATCCTCCTGTTCCACTGATAACCTTTTGGATAACGATAGACATTGGCCATCCTGTGCCGACCCTGGAAATTCGCGCTTGCAGGATTCCTTCGCGAAGTGGCTGCCACACCTGAATTTCCAGAAGCTGAATTCGGTGAGTCTTTGGCCTGCTCTTTTGCATCCTCTTTCTGAACAGCCTTGGCATTTGGAAACAGATAGATATCTCCAGAGGGAAGCTTCACGTAGTAGCCTTCCCTATCCAGCAACTCCGTCATGCCGTCAGCTGTAACCACTGATACGGGACAGATCAAACTCAGCAGGAACAGATAACGTTTCCAGCATCGATTATTTATATCGGTCATTATGTGACTCCACCTGGTTACTTCTCTTTTTTACTGTTAATGCAAAAGGAGTGCCAAACGGAACCAGCGCACATTATTCCCGTAGGCGGAACCATCTGATTTCAGGCGAATGCAACAAGGTGTCAAAGGGAAATCATTGTTTATAAATGATTTATTGGAAACTTCAGAGGAAGAACCGGCATAGAGAATCCAGCCAGAAAGAGTTGATGATCAGTAGAAAAACAAGTTACCTGCATTTCATGGGCAGCTTGCCCGAAAAGCACAAAACAGGAATCATGACAAATTGTCACATGATCTTGGCAATCCGGGAAAACTTCTGACTTTTTGTCAGGCCACCCGGAAAACCTGAAGCACACAACCTGTGGGGACCTGACAGTTACCCAACTATTCGCCGGCAAAAACAGATTGCACAAAGGAGTTGGCGACGTACCCAACATTGCTGCATTGGTATTTGGCATGTCGTCCCGCCTTTGCTCAACCTGCGCAGCGTAGGCATTTAACCTGAATCCGAGATTTAACAGGCTCGTGAAAAATGCCTTCACGGCGTGGACTACGACTGCAGATCGCCCGGAACGTAAACTTATCCGTGCCTACAGTTCGGGCGCTACACCGTGCAATTCCCCTGGATGAACAGAAAAACCGGGGCAAAGGCTATTCCACTGAGATTCAGGGAATTGAAACCACCCTGCCGTCGCTACTATGGATTACCAACTGGGCATGCAAACCATGTTTCGGGGATGCATCGACAAGGCTGACCAGATACAACGCATTGATCTTGCGGATCTTGCCAATTACCCAACCCTCCTTCCCCTTGGCAGCCACCCAGGCTCTGGCAATACTTTCTGCTTCATCATTCGAGGAGACTGGCAAATCGATACCCGCCACGGCAAGCCCACTACCCCCTGCAGCCGCGCAGTCCGACAGAGAAACAGCCTTGATTTCAATACCTTTTCCCGCAACATCGTCCGAGTTGCCCTCCACGGGGTAAAGCAGCAGATCACCGGCATCATTCCGATCAGCACGCCAGCCTTTCTTTTTCATTTCCGCTTCAAGGCGATCCAACTCATGGAGCTGAATGGTCTGATCCACCGAGCCTGACTGGGCCGGTACGGTCGCTTCCGAAGCAGCAGAGGGACTCGTGGAATCCACAGCCGGTGCTACCGGCTCCCGCAGAAATATTTTCGGGTAGAGCAGCACATCTCCCGCGGCATTGCGCTTGACCTCCCACCCCTTGCCTTGCAGCGTAGACTCCAGTTGGTCCAGATTGGCTGCATCGATGGTCGTGGATTTGTCATCAGCATTTTGGGTCTGGCTGTTCTGCGCCCCCTTGGTGGTGGATTGCCCCGCCATCGGGTAGACCAGCAGATCACCATTCTTATCCTCCTCCACTCGCCAACCCCGCTGGCGCAACGCCTCCTTCAACGGCCCCATATTGCCCTGCGCTATCTCGGCGTC
>CAYTPO010000131.1:0-1505 GCA_964439815.1 uncultured Thiotrichales bacterium | reverse complement strand
CCTGGGCAGTGAGTACGTTCTCCTGCCACTGCCGTTCGACATGGATCAAGGCCCATTGACGACGGCAGAAGAGGAAATGCTGGATGCCGGAAAGGGGCAACCATTCGTCGGGCGGGTAGTCGGTCATATCTTTTCGATGAGCGTAACCTTATCGGGTACTTTGCCGTGATGCACTACAACCTCGTAATCGCTGAACTTACGTGGCGGCATCGCCTCAGGCTTGCGATTGACCTCGATGAGATCGAAGAGAACGTGGGAAGGTGCGTTGCCCAACTCGCTGTCGTGCTTGAAGACAAAGAGCTTGCGCGTGGCCATCTTGCCGCGAGCTGCGGAGTGGTCGTGCTCAAAGAGGTTGATGAGCGCATCCCAGATTAGTTGTAAGTCTTCTTCCGAAAAGCCGGTGCCTTTAGGTGGTTGGGCCAATTTAGCGGAGATGTAGCCTTCAGCGCGGTAGAGGGCGTAGGGAACGATGTGTTTGCGTCCCATGGTGCGCTCCTTTTCGATGTCTTCCTCGCGAGTGACGGCCTGGCGGGTGATGGTGACTTCCTGCTGGGTGATAGGGTCAATGCTACGAGAAAAATTGATCTGCACTGGACCGCGCACCTGACCACAGTTATCGCCAGTACTCATCACTGCACCAAAGGTGCGAACATCAAAGAAGTTCGCACAAAGCCAGGCTCGCGCTTTGGCTACCCCCTCCAGATTGGACTTTTTCCCGGGTTCGAGACCGACGGCTTTATATGCTTCGGCATTGTTCTGGTTAAGCGGTGTACCTTCCTTGATATAGATACGATACCCCGGTGTATCCCCTTTAACCAATTCCACATAATTGCGGATTTTCCGCTTGATGGCGACGTCTGTGACGATGCCGTGTCCGGTTTCGGGGTCGATGCGGGGCATGTTGCCCGCGTCGGGGTCCCCGTTGGGATTGCCGTTCTCGACGTCATAAAGGATCACGAATTCGTAGCGGTTTTGGATGGCTTCAGACATGAGGTTTTCTCCTTTCAGTTTTGAGTATCGTTTTCGGAATTGTTTTTCCAGGCCGCGCGCTGGTGGTAATACCCCAGAACAAAGACGCCCTGTTCGTCCAGCGTCAGGCGGGCCGGAAAGGATTGCCCTTCCAGTTTGTCCAGCAGGCTTTCCACCTGGTTTTCGATATAGCGCCCGTATTCGGCTTTGGAAAAGTGGTGCTGGGCCAGGCGCAGCAAAATGGGGAAGACGCTCGCCGGAGTAACGCTGGCCGAAGTGAAGTAGCGGTCCTTGATGGTGGCGTTGATGTTCTGGCCGATGGCGGCTTGCTGCGCCCGCTCTAGCCAGGCGAAGAGACGGCCCAGCACATAGGCCGGGTGGGTGGATTGCTCGTTGAGAGCCATAATCAATACCTCCTTGAACGGTTGAACAGAATGATGGTGCCGTTTGCGCAAGAGATACGCTTTGAGCAAACCAACTCTAAGACCGTTAATAGTCAATTCTGCACGAATGCGATTCATCACGGTGTAGAAGAG
>CAYTPO010000130.1:0-49039 GCA_964439815.1 uncultured Thiotrichales bacterium | reverse complement strand
ACCTGCTCCAGCCGGTTCAAGTGCTTGATACCCGCCAATGCGGGCTGTAGCCCCAGCCTCAGCGTACAAAACCGGGCGCGAATACCCTCCCGATAATGTGTTTCAGGATACCGGGGTAGAGGGTGAAGCGATAGAATACGTTGAGGGACTGCGGCGCGATCACTGCGATAACCACGTCCACCCGTTCCACGGGTTACAACAAGTTTCAATACCGCGTCTTCCCGGCCGGATGCAGCAATCAGCTGCCGGACTTCCCCGGCCAGCAACTCTCGATCAGGCATCGGGATATCGAGCGTGCCACACCCCTTGCCCAGCCGCTCCATATGGGCATCCCAGTACAGGCATTCACGCTGTCGCACCCGCATGGTCTCAAAAAGACCATCACCATATTGCAGACCCCGGTCGGCAATATCAATCAACCGCGTGAACTCTCCATTCACCATGGCTGGCAAGAACCTTTGGGTCATGACACGAGCCGATCCCCACCGGCCCCACAACACCCGCCTTTCAAAGGTGTTACGTTACAGCCGAATCCGGGGCTTGACCTCGGACTCAGGTTACAGCTTCTTGAAAAGCAGCGAGCCATTGGTGCCACCGAAACCAAAGGAGTTGGATAGCACCGCATTCAGTTTGGCTTTGCGCGCTTCATTGGGCACATAATCCAGGTCACACTCGGGATCCGGATTCTGCAGATTGATAGTAGGAGGCACAATCTGATCGCGTAATGCGAGAATGGAGAAAATCGCCTCGATACCGCCAGCCGCACCCAGCAGATGACCCGTCATGGACTTGGTGGAACTCACCATCAGCTGCTTGGCCGCTTCGCCAAAGGTATCCTTGATCGCCCGGGTTTCGGCCACATCACCCACAGGCGTCGAGGTACCATGAGCATTGACATAATCCACTTCTTCGGGATTCATCCCGGCATCGCGCAGCGCATTGTTCATGCAGCGCATCGCTCCACCACCACCAGGTTGGGTCATATGGTAAGCATCGCCACTCATACCAAAACCGACCAGTTCGCAATAGATATTCGCCCCCCTGGCCCGGGCTGCTTCGTACTCTTCCAGCACCAGCACACCGGCTCCATCCCCCAGAACAAAGCCATCGCGGTCCTTGTCCCAGGGGCGGCTGGCCGTTTCGGGGGAGTCGTTACGGGTCGAGAGCGCCCTCGCCGCAGCAAATCCGGCCAGCCCCAGCGGAGTCGATGCCATCTCCGCCCCGCCGGCGATCATCACATCGGCGTCACCATATGAAATCATCCGTGCAGCCTCACCAATATTGTGGGTGCCGGTTGTGCATGCCGTGACAATCGCGATATTCGGTCCCTTGGCCCCGGTCATGATCGACAGGTTTCCGGAGATCATGTTGGTGATCGAGGCAGGTACAAAGAAGGGGGAGATCTTGCGCGGCCCACCTTCGATCATCGCCGTGTGATTCTTTTCGATCAACCCGATGCCCCCGATCCCCGAGCCGATTGCAACGCCTACGCGCTCGGCATTGTCATCGGTGATTTCCAGCCCGGCATCACTGATTGCATCCATTGCAGCCCCGATACCAAAATGGATAAATACATCCATCTTTTTCTGGTCCTTGGGTTTGATGTATTTGGCCGCATCAAAGTCCGTAACCAATCCGGCGAACTTGACGGAAAAGGCAGAAACATCATAGGCAGTGATTGTCCGAATGCCACTCTGCCCCGCACAAATGTTCTCCCAGGCAGAAGCCAGGGTTGAACCCACCGGGGAAACTATCCCCATTCCTGTAACTACGACACGTCGTTTACTCACATCCAGACCTGTATCAATTGGTTAATGGCAGATATTCGCCCGTAACGGCCGAATATTTCAAGAAGCGGGAAGTATTCGCACCGGGAAACCGGCGAATGAAAATCGATGACTTTAACCCGTCTTATTCAAGGTGGCGGCTAAAGCCTGTCACAGCCCTAGGAGCCTGTCCGAGAATAGGGAGCCTGCGCTTGCTCTTCACTCAAATTGTAGTAATTGCTACAATTTTCGCTCCAGAACAGCGCCCAGACGCACTATTCCAGCGCCAGGATCCGCAATCCACCATGAATAAGACGGGTTAAATGTAACACGCGCCATTGCGGACGCGGTCTAACGGTACCGAAGATCAGGCCGCACCCTGTAAATGCCGTCTGATCGTGTGTCTATCAGCCCTGGTGGGCTTTGACGTAATCGACGGCCTGCTGCACAGTCGTGATCTTTTCAGCATCTTCATCAGGGATTTCGGTTTCGAATTCCTCTTCAAGTGCCATGACCAGCTCTACAGTATCCAGAGAATCAGCGCCGAGATCATCCACGAATGAAGCAGCAAGCGTTGCGTCTTCCTCTTTGACACCCAGTTGCTCAACGACGATCTTTCTAACGCGTTCTTCAATATTACTCATATTCAGTTCCTGTTTTTCCCAGAATGATTGCAATGCATTGCAGTGTCCTGAGCTAAATACACACTCGCGATTCGCATGGCCTGCGGCATCAACACCGCAGGCTTATGTATTTAATTCATGACACTACGAATAAAATTGTCAGGGTATTGTAGTGAAAACTCGGTTAACCCGCTACATCTGTGTGCCGCAGGCTCCTGGGAGGCTGTCGGACTTAACCGTTTGAAGCGAAAATCACTGGGGGTGAATTAAGTCAGTTTATCGTGTGAGGAGAATAGCAGAGCTATTTGACGAACACGATAAGCTGAGTTAATCGCCATCCAGAGATTTGCAGCCAAACAGCGTTAAGTCCGACAGGCTCCTAGGCCATGTACATCCCGCCATTGACGTGCAGCGTTTCGCCGGTGATATAGGCTGCATCGGAGGAGGCCAGAAAGGCCACTGCCCGAGCAATTTCCTTGGCCTCACCAAGGCGTCCCAGCGCAATTTCCTTTTGCAGAGCCTCGCGCTGCTCGTCCGGCAGCGCCCGCGTCATGTCCGTATCGATGAATCCCGGCGCCACTGTATTGACGGTGATACCACGTGAGCCCACTTCTCGCGCCAGAGACTTGGAGAAACCCACAATGCCCGCCTTGGCGGCAGCGTAATTGCTCTGCCCGGCGTTGCCGGTGGCACCCACCACCGACGAGATATTGATGATGCGGCCCTTGCGCAGCTTCATCATGCCCCGCAGACAGGCCTTGGAGAGACGAAAGACCGACGTCAGATTGGTATTGATCACAGCATCCCAATCATCCTCCTTGAGCCGCATCAGCAGATTGTCACGGGTGATACCGGCATTGTTGACCAGAATCGAAACTGCACCATGCCTGTCCTTTGCATAGTCGATCACTGCAGCCACACTGTCGGCGCTGGTCACTTCCAGTACATGACCCGCTCCTGCAATACCCGCAGATTTCAGATAGTCACTGATGGCTGCGGCACCCTTTTCAGTCGTCGCCGTTCCAATCACAGTGGCCCCACGCGCACCCAGCTCAGTCGCGATTGCTCGCCCGATTCCCCGACTGGCCCCTGTCACCAGAGCGATTTCACCTTGCAGACTCATTTTTGCTACTCATCTCCACTACAAACGGACAGCGCCTTTTCCAGACTGCCCTCATCCATTACACATTGCCCGGAAAGCGAACGATCGATACGCCGCGTCAATCCCGCCAATACCTTTCCGGGTCCAAATTCTATCAACTGGTCAATGCCCTGCGCCTTGAAGGACTGCACCGTCTCCACCCACCTCACGGGCTGATGGAGCTGCCCTACCAATGCCTGACGAATGGCGTCTGGCTCATCATGACTGACCACATCCACATTGTGCACAACCGGGGTTGCCGGTGTGTGAAGCTCCGTCGCCTCCAGCTGCACCGCCATACCCTCGGCGGCTGGACGCATCAGTTCACAATGGGAAGGCACGCTAACCGGGAGCTTGATTGCACGCTTGGCACCAGCATCCTTCGCCAGTGCTACAGCCCGCTCGATGGCCTCGGCATGGCCTGCAATAACCACCTGGCCGGGAGAATTGAAATTGACAGCAGCGGCCACCCGCCCCTGCGCGGCCTGTTCACAGACCTCGATCACCTTGTCATCGTCCAGCCCCAGAATGGCCGCCATTGCACCGGTTCCCTCGGGAACCGCTGCCTGCATCTGCCGAGCCCGCTCCACCACCAGTGCAACGGCATCGGCAAACTTCAGCGCATCGGCACACACCAGCGCGGTATATTCCCCCAGACTATGGCCAGCCATGACCGCAGGCCCGCAACCTCCTGCCGCATTCCAGGCGCGCCAGACAGCCACGCCGGCAGCCAGCATCACCGGCTGGGTATTGACGGTAGCATTCAGCTGCGCCTCCGGCCCCTCCTGGGCCAAAGCCCACAAATCGGTAGAGAGGACATCAGAGGCTTCCTGAAAAGTCTCACCGACGACAGGATAAGTCTGAGCCAGGCTGGCCAGCATTCCGATGGATTGAGACCCCTGACCGGGGAAAACAGCTGCAAATTTGGACATGGCGTTTTGTGATCGACCGCAAAATGCGGCGTAGTTTAGGACGCCTGACTACCGAAACGCAAACATCGTTCCCATAGTTACCCCGCATAAACTACCCAAAAATATGAATAAACACTTGTTTTATGGCGCCGCATGGTGATAATTGCGGTCTTTGAATCACTAGAAACGCTACACTTATGGCAAAGCAAGACGTTATTGAGATGCAGGGCGTCGTAAAGGAAACCCTGCCCAATACCATGTTTCGCGTTGAACTGGAGAATGGCCACGTCGTAACGGCTCATATCTCCGGACGCATGCGCAAGCACTATATCCGAATTCTGACAGGTGATACCGTCACCGTGGAAATGACACCCTACGACCTGTCGAAAGGCCGCATCACCTACCGCAACAAATAGCCCGCAACCCTTGCAACATCAGGGTTGCCAGTCGGCAATCAGCTTTCGCCCGTCTCGGCCACCGGCTCATCGGAAAACTCGAAGCCCAGGCCATCATCACTCCTGACGACGCGCACCTTGCCACCCTTGGACAACCTGCCGAACAGTATCTCTTCAGCCAACGGCTTCTTGATGTGCTCCTGGATCAGACGGGCCATGGGACGTGCTCCCATCTTCTCGTCATAGCCTTCTGTTGCCATCCATTCCCGCGCCGCATCTTCAATGATCAGCGACACCTTCTTGTCCTCGAGCTGAGACTCAAGCTGGATGATGAACTTGTCGACGACATTGCGAATAAAGCGTGGTGACAGAGAATCGAACTGGATGATTGCATCCAGACGATTCCTGAACTCCGGAGTAAATACCCGCTTGACCACCTCCATGGAATCGGAAGAGTGATCCTGCTTGGTAAATCCCATCGAACTGCGCGACGCCTCAAAAGCTCCGGCGTTACTTGTCATCACGAAAATGACGTTCCTGAAATCCACCTTGCGGCCATTGGTATCCGTGAGCGTGCCATGATCCATGACCTGCAACAGGATATTGAATACATCGGGATGCGCCTTTTCGATTTCATCCAGCAGCAGCACCGCATGGGGTGACTTGAGAACGGCATCCGTCAACAACCCCCCTTCGTCATAACCGACATATCCCGGTGGCGCGCCAATCAGACGTGAAACCGTATGCCGCTCCATGTATTCCGACATATCGAAACGAATCAGCTCGATACCCAGGATCTTGGCCAGCTGGCGCGTAACCTCCGTCTTGCCCACCCCGGTCGGGCCGGTAAACAGGAACGAGCCAATCGGTTTGTTGTCATCACCCAACCCGGAGCGCGCCATCTTGATGGCATCGGTCAGATGGGTGATAGCCCTATCCTGACCAAAAACGACCATCTTCAGATTTCTTGCCAGGTTTTTCAGCGATGCCTTGTCGGAAGCAGAGACGTTCTTGGGCGGAATGCGTGCAATCTTTGCAATGATCGCTTCGATATCCTTCACATTGATCGTGGTCTCACGCGTATCTTCCGGCTGCAGACGCCGATGGGCACCCGCTTCATCGATCACATCAATGGCCTTGTCCGGCATATGGCGATCCGTGATGTACCGATCCGCCAGCTCCGCAGCGGTACGCAGCGCGCTATTGGTGTACTTGATGTCATGATGATCCTCGAACCGGCTTTTCAGCCCCTTGAGAATCTCATAGGTATCGTCCACATTGGGCTCGTCGATATCAATCTTCTGGAATCGACGCGCCAATGCATGATCCTTCTCGAAAATGCCGCGAAATTCACTGTAGGTCGTCGAGCCTATGCATTTGAGCCGACCATTGGCCAGAACCGGCTTGATCAGGTTGGAAGCGTCCATCACGCCACCCGATGCCGAACCAGCGCCAATAATGGTGTGGATCTCATCGATAAACAGAATCGCCCCCGGCTTCTTGCGCAACTGCGACAGCACGGCCTTGAGACGCTTCTCGAAGTCACCACGATACTTGGTACCGGCCACCAGCGCCCCCAGATCGAGAGAATAGATAATTCCATCCTGCAGTACTTCGGGAACCTCGCCATCCACGATTTTCTTGGCCAGCCCTTCGGCAATGGCCGTCTTGCCAACACCGGCCTCGCCGACCAGCAGCGGGTTATTCTTGCGCCGGCGACAAAGGATCTGAACCGTACGCTCGACCTCAGCCTCCCGCCCGATCAAAGGGTCGATCATCCCCTCCGCAGCCAACACATTCAGGTTGCTGGCATAATCTTCAAGTGGATCATTGGCCGCTTCCCCCGACTCGAAAGCCTCGGCATCACCGTCGAGGGAATCATCATCCTTGTCGTCATCGATTTTCGTCTCGCCGTGCGAGATGTAATTCACGACATCCAGCCGGGTAATATCCTGCTTGTTCAGCAGGTAGACCGCATGGGATTCCTGCTCACCAAAAATTGCCACCAGCACATTGGCACCACTGACTTCCGTCTTGCCCGAGGACTGGACATGAAACACGGCTCGCTGCAACACTCGCTGGAACCCCAGCGTTGGCTGCGTGTCCCGTACATCGCCAGCAGGCAATGTCGGCGTGTTCTCGTCGATGAACATGTTGAGCTCGCGCGCCAGCTTGTCCAGGCTGGCACCACAAACCTTCAGCAAATGGGCGGCAGTCGCATTGTTGAGCAAGGCCAGCAACAGGTGCTCGACCGTCATGAATTCATGACGTTTTTCACGGGCCTCCTTGAAGGCCTCGTTGAGTGAAGTTTCCAGCTCTTTATTTAACATTACTGCCCACCATAATAGTAACTACACTGCCTCCATCGTACACAGCAGCGGATGATTGTTCTCGCGTGAATAGTTGTTCACCATTGCGGTCTTCGTTTCTGCCACATCCTTGGAGAAGGTGCCACAAATGCCCTTTCCCCTGGTATGAACATTCAACATCACGCGCGTTGCCTGCTCCCTGCTCAGACTGAAGAACTGCTCCAGAACTGCGACGACAAACTCCATCGGAGTATAGTCGTCATTCAATAAAACCACGTTGTAACGGGGGGGTTCCTTCAGTTCCGGTTTTGCCGTTTCCAGGGCAAGACCAGAATCATCACCGTCAAATTTTTCTTTATCAGCCATTTAACTTGCTCAAACCATCCCTAACTGCAACGTAACTGCTCAGCTACTGCTTATGTGAACTACTCGCTGAGCAGTTACACTGCAACAAATTCAATCGCGGCAAGGCGGATACCCTTCAGGGCATCCATACCTTCTTACTCATGATTGGGCCGCTCCGGACGCTTTTCAATGAGGCAACATCCCTCATTGATAGTGTACCGGCGACAATAAAAACGTGACGCCCGTCACATTCTCTTTATCATTTCCTCACCAAATCCGGAGCAGGAAACCTTGTTGGCCCCTTCCATCAATCGGTGGAAATCATAGGTCACATTCTTGCTCTTGATCGCCTCGCCAATGCTTTTGATGACCAGATCAGCCGCCTCGACCCACCCCATATGCCGCAACATCATCTCTGCGGAAAGGATCAGCGAGCCGGGATTCACCTGATCCTTGCCAGCATACTTGGGCGCCGTGCCATGAGTTGCCTCGAACAGGCCAATCGTATCAGACAGGTTGGCGCCCGGCGCAATACCGATGCCGCCCACCTGTGCCGCTAAAGCATCTGACACATAATCGCCATTGAGGTTCAGGGTCGCAATCACATCATACTCGGCCGGACGCAGCAGGATCTGTTGCAGAAAGGCATCGGCAATCACATCCTTGACGATAATCTGCTCTCCGGTAGTCGGGTGCTCGAAGTGATGCCAGGGGCCGCCATCCAGCGGCTCGGCGCCAAACTCGTCGACAGCCAGCTCATAACCCCAGCTCTTGAAGGCGCCTTCGGTGAATTTCATGATATTACCCTTGTGCACCAGCGTAACCGAGGGTCGGTTGTTGTCGATTGCATACTGAATGGCCTTGCGCACCAGTCGCCGGGTACCATCGCGGGATACCGGCTTGACGCCAATACCGGAACTCTCCGGGAAACGAATCTTGGTTACCCCCATCTCGTTCTGCAAAAACTCGATGACTTTCTTCACCTCATCGCTGCCGGCTTCCCACTCGATACCGGCATAGATATCCTCAGAGTTCTCGCGAAAGATCACCATATCGGTCTTTTCGGGCTCCTTGAGCGGGCTGGGGGTACCCTCGAAATACTGGATCGGGCGCAGGCAGGTGTAGAGATCCAGCTCCTGGCGCAGCGCCACGTTCAACGAGCGAATACCACCACCAACCGGCGTGGTCAGTGGCCCCTTGATGGAAATCAGGAAATCTCGAATCGCCTGCAGCGTCTCTTCCGGCAGCCAGACATCTTCACCATAGACACTATTGGCCTTTTCACCGGCAAAGATCTCCATCCACTGAATCTCTCGCGCGCCACCATAGGATTTGCTGACCGCCGCATCGATAACCTTGCGCATCACCGGTGTGATATCCACCCCAATCCCGTCGCCCTCGATGAAAGGAATAATCGGCTTGTCGGGCACATTCAGCGAAAAATCACTGTTGGCAGTGATCTTCTCACCGTTGGCGGGGACTTCGATGTGTTGATAGGGCATTAATTCACTCCGTTATATTGCTATCATTCTGGTCAGTTACTCTTATCAGTCCATTATATCCACCATGACCTCAGTGCAGCAAAAAACCCGCGTTATTATTGGCATGTCGGGAGGCGTCGATTCCTCCGTCGCCGCCTGGAAGCTGCTCCAGCAGGGCTATGCCGTCGAAGGCCTGTTCATGAAAAACTGGGAGGAGGACGATACCGACGAATACTGTACCGCCACCGAAGACCTGCACGACGCCCAGGCCGTCAGCGATCAGCTGGGCATCAGACTGCATACCGTCAATTTCTCGGCAGACTACTGGGATCGGGTATTCGAGTACTTTCTCAGCGAATATCGCGCCGGCCGCACACCCAACCCCGACGTGATGTGCAACAAGGAGATCAAGTTCAAGGCCTTTCTCGACCATGCCCTCGATCTTGGCGCCGACTACATCGCCACAGGCCACTATGCGCGCATCAGGGAAGAAGACGGCATTTACCACCTGCTCAAGGGAAGGGACAACAACAAGGACCAGAGCTACTTTCTCTGCGCACTCGGGCAACACCAGCTACGCTACAGCCTGTTTCCCCTGGGCGAGATGGAGAAGCATGAGGTGCGGGAAATCGCCACAGCCGAAGGCTTCATCAACCATGCCAAGAAGGACAGCACCGGCATCTGCTTTATCGGCGAGCGCAAGTTTCGCGATTTCCTCAACCGATTCATCCCGGCGCAGCCCGGCAATATCGTTACCGATAGCGGCGAGATGATTGGCCAACACAGCGGTCTGATGTTCTACACGCTCGGGCAACGGCAGGGACTGGGGATTGGCGGCGTGAAAAACGCCAGCGAGGCACCCTGGTTCGTGGCACAGAAGAACCTGCAAACCAATGAGCTGGTGGTCGTCCAGGGGCATGACCACCCCCTGATGCAGAGCCACACGCTCCAGGCTTCGCAACTCAACTGGATCAGCGGCAAGGCCCCGGAATCACCACTACGCTGCACCGCGAAGATCCGCTACCGGCAGCCCGACCAGGCCTGCATCGTAGAATTAGGCCCGGACGGGCACTGCCAGGTCACCTTCGACGCGCCCCAGCGCGCCATCACGCCGGGACAGGCTCTGGTGCTATATCAGGGCGAAGAGTGTCTTGCCGGAGCCGTTATCGACTGACTGACAGTTTTTCAAGTGTACTTTCACGAAGATAGAGAAACAACGGCAGGCCAAAAGAGACTGCGACCTTCGTAGTATATGAAGAACAACAGCACGACGGCCGAGACAATGACGTCCAGACCAAAGAAGCCGCCGATGCGTGTGCAAACAGCTCTTTTGACAAACAGCGGAATATCAAGTCCATGGCTTGCAATTCAGGGAATGAATTACGACAACGGGAGCACAAACCCCAACGCGCAGAGCGCCAGCAGTATTCTCTTCCGCTTCATGCAATCTGCCGGCCAGAGTTGATGCAGTCCATTGCAGCCATTACTTCGTCAGACTCATAAATACCTTGGGCAACATCTCCGGCAATTTTTCCAGCTTGTCGATCACCGTATAGTGACTGCCAAAGATGTCCGTGACGTACTCATCCGCCCGGGGATCGAGGTTGATGCAATAGCTGTAGATGCCCAACTGATCCAGCTCCCGCACGGCAATGCGGGAATCCTCGATGAGGTGGCGTTCATCACGAACATCGATATCCGCAGGTTCGCCATCAGTGACAACCAGCATCAACTTTTTGTCGGCTTTCTGATGCTCCAGATAGTGTGCAGCGTGTCGCATGGCAGCACCCATACGGGTGGAATAGCCTGCGCCCATGGCCGCCAGACGCGCCTTGACGTCCATGTTCCAGCCTTCGCTGAACCCTTTGATGTGGTAGTAGCGCACCTCGTGTCGGGTATTGGAGTGAAAACCGGCAATGGAAAACTTGTCCCCCAATTGCTCGATGGCCCAGGCCAGCAGGGATACGGATTCCTGCTCCAGCTCCAGCAGCGTCTGACCGGTATTACCGACCGGCTGCGACAGGGATTCAGACAGATCCAGCAGAATGGAGACAGCGATATTCCGGTCATTGTGCTTGTGGCTGACATTGATGCGGGGATCGGGATCATGGCCGGTCTTGAAGTCGATCAATGAACGAATGGCAATATCCAGATCCAGCTCGGTGCCCTCTTCCTGATAGCGCACCCGCTGATAGTTCTGCGGCTTGAGCAAGTCCAGCATCCGCTTGAGCTGCTTGGCCAGACGATCGTGCTTGCGCAGCAGGCCGTCGATGTAGGCCGCGTCCTTTGACGGATGCAGGGTCTCGTAGACGCTCGCCCAGTCCGGTCGATAGGTCTGGGTGGTGTAGTCCCACTCGGGGTAGAGCCGCGGTGGCAACGTGTCATCCGGTTCGGCCTCTTCCAGCTCGGTGGGCTCTACATGAAAATCCTCATCATCGTCCAGCTCGTAGAATTGCCAAAGATTGCGGTTATCATCCCGATAGCCGATCTCGGTATCCTTGAACCAGACATTGGGGAGGGCATCGGACTGGGTGCGGGTACGCGCCATGAACTGAATACCCAGCGTCTCCATATCCATGGTGGTCGTTTCACCCTTCTCCATGATGTCGAAGAACTGTTGGGTGAATTCGAGAATATCCGCATTCCGGTAGCCATGATCCGGGTCAAGCATGGCGCGAGACAGCATGGTCAGGCGGTGGCGCACGCAGGATTCCTTCTCCCCGTCACACTCATCCTCGATGGGCACCGGATGCAACGCCAGGAAAATACGCCGCAGTCCGGGAAACTCCTGCATCAGCAGATACTCGATGCGCGAATCCTCGAAGCACTCGATGGCGATCCGCTGCATCGGGCTGCGATTGTCAGCAAATACCGGGGCCGTCCAGCGACGATGACCGGCCATATGCGCCAGGGCAGCGCGGAACTGCTCCATACCGGTAATGCCATTGTCGAGATCATCATAGACATCCGGCAGGAAAATCCCCTTGTCATCATAGTAGGGGCGCGGGTCGGAGCGCTCATCCAGCATACGCGAATAGGGGAAGATGCTCTCCTCGATATCCCACAACGCCTTGTCGAACAGATTCAGGCGATGCTCCATATCCACCAGCAAGGTGCCATGGCGCTCACGCTGCATCACCGCCCGACTGTCGGCAGATTCCAGCGCAAAGAACTCTGCCAGATGATCGGGGTGATGACTGTGCTGGGCAATGCCGTAGTCCATCCAGCGTTTGAGGCCGCCAATGGTCAGTTCACCCAGGAGCACAGGCGCCTTCTGCAGGAACGGAATCAGCCCCGGACTGGCCATGGTCGCATGGGAACCATGGATGGAGATGGAGGTACGCTCCACCATTTCCAGCACGATGTCGAGATACCCCTGCAACAACTTCGCCTCTTCCAGACGCCGCGAAATTTCCGCCAGCGATTGCAGAAAGGGCACAATGGCCTGGGCATTGGGGCTGCGCGAGATCTGGTAGGCCGTTTTGGCCACCGGGTAGATCATCTTTTCACCGGCATGGCGGGCAATTTCCACAGCCTCGTCCATAAAGACCAGCACCGGCTCGGCACCACGCCCCATCATGCACAGCAGCTCCATGCCGTCGATAAACGCCGTCAGTCCCTTCTCGCTCAGTACAACCTGAGCTTCCTCCAGACAATCGGACAATACCGCCTGCACTTCCTGGTAACTACAATTGACTTCTCTCATCTGCGCTGCCCCTGATTGGTATCACAACTGGCCTGGTAACTACCCAGATTACCCCTGTTTTCGATGACTCACCGCAAGCCAAGGGTCAGACAAACACGGCATCGATCGCATTATCCAGCGTGTCGCGAATATCGAAATCATCGGTAATCGGCCGCACCATCGCCATGCGCGCCGCATCACGGGGGGCAATTCCCTTGGTAATCAGGCTTGCTGCGTAGACCAGCAGACGCGTGGAGATACCTTCATCCAGACCATGCCCCTTGAGGCGCCGTGCGGCTTCGCCAACCTGTACCAGTTTGGCCGCTGTATCAGCGTCGATACCCGTCTCTTCTGCAACGATCTTTGCCTCCAGATCGGCTTCGACATAATCGAAATCCATGCCGACAAAGCGCTGCTTGGTAGACTGCTTGAGATCCTTCATCAGACTCTGATAGCCGGGGTTGTAGGAGATGACCAGTTGGAAATCCTCATGCGCCTTGACCACTTCGCCCTTCTTGTCCAGCGGTAGTGTGCGCCGATGATCGGTAAGCGGGTGAATGACGACCGTCGTATCCTGGCGCGCTTCCACTACCTCGTCCAGATAGCAGATGGCGCCAATCCGTGCAGCAGTGGTCAACGGGCCATCCAGCCAGCGGGTGCCATCGGCATCCAGCAGGTAGCGCCCCACCAGATCAGCCGCCGTCATGTCCTCGTTACAGGCCACGGTAATAATGGGCTTGCCCAGCTTCCAGGCCATGTATTCGATAAAGCGGGACTTGCCGCAACCTGTGGGTCCCTTCACCATCACCGGCAGGCGGGCGGCATAGGCTGCCTCATACTGCGCCACCTCGTTGCCGGAGGGCTGATAGAAAGGCTCTACGGAAATCTTGTATTGTTCGATATCAATATCGCTCATGCTTGCACCTGCTGATGATCAGTTGATGTTTGGACTGCTCATTGAGCAGTTACGTACTCTGAGTCCCGGCCAGCAGCCGAACCTCTGCAAATTTCAGGCATCCGTTTTCTGTAGCGGACGCAACTTGGTGTTCTTAGATGAAAAAACCCCCGCCAGGGCTGGCCGGACGGGGGCTTTACCTGCACGAATGCAGGTACTGGCGTTGAACAGGCCGAAATCTCAAGCCTGTTCATGACAAGTAGTGACTACTTGTGAACGCCCAGCTTCTCTCTCCATCCAGGGAAGATGGCATCAGCATCGCCAGGGAATGACTCGAATGCACGAGCGAACTCCTTATGCTCTTTAGCGTACTCAATTGGATCAGCGCCCTCTTTCCAGCACTCGTAGGCTTGACGCAGGGAGATTGCACCCGCCGCAGGGCTGTCGATATGTCCATAAGAGCCACCACCCGCAGTGTTGATCACATTGCCATGACCCAGGTTCTCAAAAAATCCTGGCAAACGCAGTGCGTTCATACCACCCGAGATAATCGGCGTGGTGGGCTTCATTCCGTACCATTTCTGGTTGTAAACCGGACCCTGACACTCATCACGCTCGATCATGTACGCGATAACCTTGTCATCAGCCTCACCTTCCATCTTGCCATAGCCCATGGTGCCTACGTGAATACCGGACGCACCCTGCAGACGGGACATCTTGGCCAGAACGAAAGCGGTATAACCACGTTTCGCGCTGGGAGAAGTCACGGCGCCATGGCCGGCACGATGATAATGCAGATACTGGTTAGGGAACCAACGGCGGGCAGTGGTAACCATGCCGGGACCACCTACATAACCGTCGACCAGGAAGGCCACTTTATCCGCATCAGGACCAAAAGTTTCCAGGATGTACTCACCACGGGCGACCATTTCATTGTGATCATCGGCAGTAATGTTAGCGGAGAACAGTTTGGCTTCACCGGTTTCATCCTGAGCGCGTTTCAGCGAATCGGCAATCAACGGCATAACTTCTTTGGTGGGACAAAAAGTCTGGTTACCCTGAGGCTCGTCATTCTTGATAAAGTCTCCACCCAACCAAAACTGATACGCTGCCTCAGCAAAAGGTTTGGGACGCAACCCCAGCTTGGGTTTGATAATAGTGCCTGCAATATAGCCACCATTCTCAATAGGACGACCCAGAATACGCCACAAATCACTGATATCCTTTGCGGGGCCATCAAACAGCTGAATAGCACGCTCAGGCACATAAAAATCGATCATCTTGGCGTGCTTGACATCACCCATACCCTGATTATTTCCAATGGTAAGGGTCAGAAAGGAAACCAGCATCATACGACCGTCAGTTACGTTACGATCAAATAATTCCAGAGGGTAGGCTATACGCATATCCTCAGTAGCTTCATCTATGTGATATACCAGCGCATCGACGCCCTTGGTAAAATCATCAGTAGTGGATACTTCCACATTGGTACCAGTCGAAGATTCAGCAGCAAAATGTGCTGCAACCTCCAAGTAACCATAGCCCTCAGCAGGAGCCATCTTGTATGCACACAGAATATACTTGCCACTAGCAATCAGGTCTTCTTCTTTCAGACTCAGATCTGCATAACGATTGGATTGGTCCATATTTATTTCCTCAAGATTGTCGACACGCCATCGGCGCTGTCATGGTCGTAACTGCCACCTCGAATCCCTGGATTACTCCGGCATCTCGGGTCAGCCCTTAAAAGCAGACGGTATTGTAGCGAGATTGAAAATTTACTCAAACAAATGATCTTGATTATATCCATAGCCTAAAGGCTATGGATTATTATAAAAGCGATCGCTCTTTTACCACACACCCCGCTTCCTCCGCATCACGACTGAGTGTGACGCTCTCCTCCCGAATCACTTCAATGAACTTTTGCGCCACCTGAGACAACACCTTGCCCTTGGGATAGGAGAGGTACCAGTAACGGATAATGGGAAACCCTGTCACGCTCAACAAGGATATCTCCCCCTTGTCCAGCTCCTGACGCAGGGTTGGCAGCGAGGAAATGGCGATACCCATGTTATTGAGCAGCCCAAGCCGAATCACCTCGTTCCCGCCCAGCACCAGGATCTTGCGCGGCGAAAAGCCCTTCTCAGCAAAGACCTTTTCGATATGGGCACGCATGCCGGAGCCCGATTCACGCATCAGGAAGGTCTCCTCGGCCAGATCTTCGAGCTGCAGGGACTTGCCCGCCAGTGGGTGGTTGGCATTGGCCACAAAGAACAGTGGGTTGATGACCAGGCGGCTGGCCTCCACATTCAGCCCCTCCGGAGGCTGGCCCAGGAGGTAGAAATCATCCCGATTGTCCAGCATTCGCCGGATCAGCTGCTCCTTGTTTTCCACGCGCATGGAGATGGTGACATCGGGATAACGCTGCATGAAGTGCTGAATGACCCGGGGCATGAAATACTGGGCGGTCGAAATAACCGACATGCGGAGGCTGCCCCCGGTAAACCCCTTGAGATGGTTGATGCGATCTTCAGTGGCATCCAGGCTGGCGAGAATGCTCTGGGCACCCTGCAACATGACCTCACCCGCTTCGGTCAGATAGACCTTGCGGCCAATCTGCTCGAAGAGCGTGACCCCCAGCGCCTCGGCCAGCTTCTTGATTTGCGCCGAAACCGTCGGCTGTGCCAGATGCAGCTCCTCCGCCGCCCGGGTAAAGCTGCCATGACGGGCAATACACTCGAATACCTGCAGCTGGCGGAATGTGGCAAGACGCGTCAGCCGGGTGTTCTTGTCAGCCATTTTCGACTTTCCGGCACTGCTCCAGCCCCGACAGATAAGCCGCCTTGAGCGCTCCCGCCAGCTCGGGGCGGCTATCGAGATCCGTCACCTGCAGCCATTCTGCCGCGATGGCGCGCAGCGGAGTCCAGTCAAAGTAATTTTCCCTCGCTGCAACATAACCCGCTAGATCAAACGTCCCCTGATGAAAGAAATCAACGGCATGACCCACTGGATCAGAGAATGTAATCTCGGCCATCTCCATGATCTCGAACTCATAGGAGTAGGTATCCAGCGCATTGTCCGTTGCGAGCAGATGATGCAGCACACCCGGCGACAGCAGATCCGTACCGAAGGTATCCAGGTCGAGCTGCAACGAGAGGGTATGAACCTCCCCTTTGAACGAGTAGGTGACGCTGGCAACGATCGAATGGGTGGCTGACTGATTGGAGGGACTCATGATACGGGTTTCACCTTGCATCCTGAACAAACAAAAAAACCGCCAGTTGGCGGTTTCATGAACGATGGGGCTGGCACTGGATTGCTTCCATTCCCGCGGTTGGCCCGGCTGTTACCCGGCAAAGATTACCGAAAAGAAGCTGAGCCACGCTCCGGCGATCATCGCAATAACGATAGCCATGGAGATATAGAAATGTGTGTTGTGATCGATTGACATCCGGCCGCCCTCTTGAAAGTCGCAAATTTGTTGAAGAATCTACCTGATCACTTCTTGTCCTGCAAGGATTTCCCCTTGTATTTGGGAATCATCGGATCATCGTCGTCCATCAGAATGCGGTGCGCCGCACCATCCAGATCATCATATTGCCCGCTCTTCACCGTCATCACGAACGCAGCAATGGCGACCGCCGCAAGAATCACGGCCAAGGGAACCAGAATAAAAAGTATTTCCATTGTACCTACCTTTTGTCTTTCAGCCGGAGTGCATTGAGAACGACAAACAGGGAGCTGCCTGACATGCCAATGGCCGCCATCCACGGCAAGATATATCCTGCCGCAGCCAATGGCAGTGCAATCACATTGTAGCCTATTGCCCAGACAATATTCTGGCGAATGATCGACAGCGCCTTTCTGGCAATCGTTACGCTGAACGGCAGCACATCCAGATGATCCGACAGCAGCACCATATCGGCGCTGGCCTGGGCCAGCTGAGCCCCGGTGCCCATCGCAATCGATACCTGCGCACCAGCAAGTACCGGCGCATCGTTCACGCCATCACCCACCATGGCGACGATCTTTCCTTCGGCCTGCAGCCGCCTGACATAGTCCAGCTTGTCATCCGGCAGTTGCCGGGCCCGATGCCGGCTGATTCCGAGTCGCGAAGCCACAGCCGCTACCGCAGCCTCGTTGTCACCACTCAGCAGATGCACGGTAATGCCCTGCGCTTCGAGCTGGCGGATGACTTCCGCAGCCTCTTCCCGCGGCTCATCACTAAAGTGGAACCCACCCAGCACCGCTTCCTGGCTGGCCAGATAGATCCAGGTGCCCACCGTCTGCTCCGGAGCAAACTCCGGGTGCCATTCGCGAATAAAATCGAGGCTGCCCAGGCGATAGTAGTTTCCATCATATCGCCCCAGCACACCGCGCCCAGTCTCGGACTCGATCACTTCCAGCACCATTGGCTCAACACCTTCCTTCAGCGCAGTCGCTATCGGATGTTCGCTGTACCCCTCCAACCCCGCCGCAAGACCACGCAACCACGGTTCATCCCGATCCGCCAGCCGAGCCACCTCAACCAGCTTCAGCTGACCATAGGTCAGCGTCCCGGTCTTGTCGAAGATGATATCCGTGGCCTTTGCCAGCGTCTCCAGCGCGTGACCGCGGGTCGTGAGCACGCCGTGGCGTGTCAGCATACCGGTCGCTGCGGTTAACGCCACCGGCGTGGCCAGTGAGAGCGCGCAGGGGCAGGTAATCACCAGCACCGACAGCGTGATCCAGAAGGCATCCTCCGGCGCACGAAAATACCAGTAGGCATACACAACAACCGCCACCAGCAGCAGCGCGGTGACAAACCAGCCGGCCACGCGGTTGGCCAGTTCAGCCACTCTGGGTTTTTCCGCATGCGCACGCTCCAGCAGGCGCGAGATACCCGCCAGCACGGAATCCTGTCCGATCTTGTCGACCTCAATGGTCAGTGGCGATTCCATATTGATGGTGCCGCCAATCACGGTGTCACCCGGCTGTTTCTTGCGTGGCAGGCTCTCTCCGGTCAGCAAGGCCTCATTGATGCTGCTACTGCCCTCGATCACCACACCATCGGCGGGTACCACCTCTCCCGGCTTGACGACCAAATGGTCACCGACAACCAGCTCGGCCACCGGAACCGGCTCGATGCCAGTCGCCGTCTTGCGGTGTGCCGTCGCCGGCATCAGCTTCACCAGCTCTTCCGCCACCTGACCTGCCTTGTGTCGCGCCGTCATCTCCAGAGTGCGGCCAATCAGCAGAAAAAACGTGAACATGGTGACCGAGTCGTAGTAGACATGCCCGGTATTGGTCCACGTCGCCCAGGCGCTGGCGATGAAGGCGGTGCCAATCGCCAGCGATACAGGCACATCCATACCCAGGCGTCCCTGCCGCAGGTCACGCCATGCCGACTGGAAGAAGGCCTGCCCCGAATAGGTGATCACCGGGATCGTCACCACCAGACTCGCCCACCGCAGCAGCTTCCTGATACTGTCATCCATGTCCTGGTATTCACCCAGATACATGGCAACCGCCATCATCATCACCTGCATGGTGCCGACACCGGCAATGCCGATCCGGCGTAACGCCCGGTTGCGCTCCTTCTTCTGCAACGCCTCCTGGCGGCTCGGATCGAAGGGATGCGCGTGATAACCGATTTCGTTAATCGCCTGCAGAATCGCGCTGAGATGAATCTGGCTGTTGTCCCAGGTCACCTGTGCACGATGGGTAGAGTAGTTGACGTAGAAGCTCTGCACGCCGGGCAGCGCATTGACATGGCGTTCGCTGAGCCAGACGCAGGCGGCGCAGACGATACCTTCGAGTATCAACGACGCCTCACGAATCTCACCACCTTGCACATGCACGAAAGACTGTTGCAGATTCTCGTTGTCGTAGAGTTCGAGATCCCGCAGCGCATCGGGAACCAGTGCTTCACCAACCTGGGCCTTTTCCGTGCGGTGCCTGTAATAGTCTTCGAGGTTGTTTTCGACGATGGCCTGCGCTACTGCCTGGCAGCCCATGCAACACATGGGACGCTGTTCATCGAGAATCTCGACCTTCAGATCGAGATCGTCCGGAACCGGCAGACCACAGTGGAAACATTCCTGATGGGGGGAGGCTGACATCCGCGCGAGTCTACGGAGTTACCACTGCGGCCTCATTGACGGATGTCGAAGCCCTCAGCTCGTAACGATCTTCTCCACGCACGATATTGATGACCACCGACCAGCGTCCTGCTGCCGGCATTGTCAGCTCGGCAAGATAGCTACCCTGCCCATCAGGCGCCATCTCGAAGTGGGTATCGAGCGCATTGTTCCCTGGACGCAGAAAGATCCCGGTGATATCGGCATCGGAGATCGGCTGTCCGTCTGCACCCTCGATCGCCACCTTGAACCTTGACGGCCTGTTTGCCAGCGGCTCGGACACCCAGCCCTTGCGCACCTTCCAGCCCATGGCCTGCTGCTTTTCCCGCCGTTTGAGGTAGGCGTTGTAGAGTTCTTCCTTCTCCTGGAAATCGTGCGAAACGGCACCCGGAAAGTAGGAAACGACCTGGGCATTCGATTGCGGTTCAGGCAGAAAGCGCTTAGCAAACTTTGCCGACATACCCTTGTCGGCCAGGCTGATAATGATCGAATCGACAATGGCAATACAGACGAAAAACACGAACATCGTCATCGGCGCCCAGTGGAAGAATTTGCCGGAATGCACTTCCCCACGCTCGGCACTACCCTCCCAGTGCGACGTGACAATGCCGAAGAGATAGGGAAAGGTGATGAAAAACGCGGCGCGATAGACGAACTGATCCAATCCCTTCCAGCTGAGAATGCCAAACGGAATATATATCGCCAACGATATCGTGATGACGAGCAGCGCAACCTGCTTGCCCTGCAGCTTGCTGAAATGGTAGATCAGAAAGAACAGCGCAAACTGCAACGGCAGCGCGATGGCCATCAGTTTGACGAAATCACTCATGAGACACTCGAATCAGGGTGCATAGAATCTCGCCGGAATGACAGCCGCTTCCTGATTGCTGACATCATCCTTGATGACGAATTCGAAATCATCCACCTTGTTGAGTCTGCGATCACCCGGAGAGCGCTTGACCTTCACCATGAGCCGCAGATTTTTCAGCGGCTGCAGCGTCAGCTGGCTGAAATTGCCGGTATCTAGCTCCGCGTCATCGAGACCGCGTATGGCAATGGAATACTGTTTTTCCGTCGTCGTCTGGTTGGCCAACTTGATTTCATAGCTGTTGAGAATGCTGCCGTCGGACAGCGTAACGAACAGGGGTTGCCGTGTTTGCGTAATCGCCGTCTCCAGATCCGCCTTGTGGGAGATACTCCAGCCCAGCACTGCGGTAACAATGACGATGGCCAGCGCATACCCAATCGACTTGAGCTTGAAGATGCGTACCTTGCCACCTTCGGCCTCGGTTTCGGAGCTGTAGCGGATCAGGCCACGCGGCCAGTCCAGACTGTCCATAATGTTGTTGCAGGCATCGATGCACAAACCGCAGTGAATGCAGGAAATCTGCAGACCATCTCGAATGTCGATACCCGTGGGACACACCTGGACACAGTAGCCGCAGTCGATGCAATCACCACTGCCCTGGCCGTGGCGTTCATCGAGGGTCTTCTGTCCCTTTCTCATCTTGGCACGGCCCTTGATGCCCTCCCCCCGGTTGGCGTCATAGGCCACCAGCTTGGTGTCCTTGTCGAACATGGCCGCCTGGAAGCGGGAGTAGGGGCACATGTGGGTACACACCTGCTCGCGCGCCAGACCGGCCATCGTGAATGTGGTAAACGTCAACACGGCCACGGTAATGTACATGGCACTGGGTGCTTCGCCGGTAAAGAACCTCCGTAGCAGATCCCCCGCCTCACCCCAATACAGCGTAAAGGTAATCGCGGTCCAGAATGCCACCGCAAACCATAGCAACCAGGTAAATCCTATCTTGCGGAACTTCTCGCCATTCCAGGACTGGCGCGCCAGGCGAATCCGTGCCGGGCGTTCACCCTGAATCCAGTGCTCGATCTTGAAGAAGAGGTCACTCCACAGCGTCTGGAAACAGAAATAACCGCAGAACACGCGCCCGGCCACGCCGGTCACGAAGAACAGCAGCAGTGCTGCAATCATCAGCAAACCGGCCAGCCAGAACATCTGCTGCGGCTGCACCACCAGACCAAAGAAATAGAATTTGCGCCCTATGATATCAAACAGAACGGCGCGATCAGGGCCAACAGAGCGGCTCCACGGCAACCACGGCAGGCCGTAATACACCAGATAGGCAATCACGAGTATGCTGTTCTTGAAACGCCGGAAGCTCCCCTTGACGGAACGAGGATACAGCGGGACGCGCGCCTCGGCGCTCTGATTATTCATCGCAACAACCTGACACGACTAGAAACGGAAGCAGGGAAGAATAGAGTGGTCGACCAGGAAAGTCGACCACAGAAAGAGAATGACTACTGCCCACCACCCAGCTGATGGATATAGACGGTCAACAACTTGATCTGGTCTTTCGACAGCCGCGCCTTCCAGGTTGGCATCTCGCGGTCAACACCGTCGACGATCACCTTTTCGACAGCCGCCAGCTTTTCCTCATAGCGGTCATGCCCGGGGACATTGGCAATCGTCCAGACCTTGTCGGTCAGATTGGCCGAACCTTGTGATTTCATGCCCTTGGCTTCGGCAGTGTGACAATAGTAGCAACCGCCCTCTTCACCCTGGAAGATATGCTTGCCTTCCTCGATCCTGGCAGCGTCGCCACCCTCGATACCAGACAGCGAAAGCACATAGGAAGCCAGAGACTCAAGCTTTTCCTTTTCAAAGACACCGCCAAAGGATGGCATGTAGCCTTTGCGCCCGTTATTGATGGTATAGGCAACCTCGTCGATCGTGCCGCCCCAGAGCCAATCATCATCCAGCAGGTTGGGATAGAGGCCGATGACACCATTGGCACCCTTGCCATGGCAGGGACCGCAGTTATCTGCAAACAGCACCTTGGCCATGGAATTGACAAACGCCATCTTGTCCGGGTCAGACATGATCTGCTCGTAGCTGCTGTCGGAGATCTTCTGCAGATACTCCTGCTGTTTCAGCGCCTGCTCACCCGTCTGCTGCTCCTTGAGAAACAAGGCACGCATGTTCCAGTGCGTCGTCACTTCCTCACCCTTGTCGTTGACAAAGGTGATGTCGTTGAACATCCCCTTGGAGAAACTCTTGCCCATGGGCCACGTGGGATACAGCGTCCAGTAGACCAGCGCGAAAATTATGGTGCCGTAAAATGCCCAAATCCACCATGCCGGCACAGGATTGTTGTATTCCTGGAGATCTTCATCCCAGACATGCCCGGTGGTCTGAGGTCCCTTGCTGTTCTGCTCGTCGGCATTGCTCATTTTACATTACCCTTTTCGTGTTTCACCTCAGGCTCGTCATCCTGAAATGGCATATATTTATAGGATTCGAGGCGCTTGGATCTCTCCTTGTTCGTGAAAACGTAGATGACGATTCCCATGAACAGCGGAAAGAAGATCAGCAACGCAACTATCTTGCTGTTCGACAGTTGCGTAATCCAGTGCCAGAAATCAACCAGCATCGGTCAACCCGCCGGCATCAACGAAATTCAACAAAATACCCTTCGTCATATTTGTTGAAGTCCACCAGCGTTCCCAGCATCTGCAGATACGCAACCAGCGCATCCATCTCGGTGAGCTTGCCAGGATCGCCATCGAAATTCTCTTTCTGCGCCTCGGCCAGCAGATTCTCTTCAGCACGATTGATATCGAGATCCACAGCCACATCCTCGCCGAACTTCTCGACGTTGGCATCGTATTCGACCTTGGTCAGTGAATAGGGAACGCCCACCTTCTTGAGCGCCCGCATGCGATCACCGACATCGGCATACTGCAGATCACGTTTCAGCAACCAGGGATAGTTGGGCATGATGGATTCGGGTACAACAGTCCTTGGACCAATCAGATGCTGCACATGCCACTCATTGGAATACTTCCCACCGACCCGAGCCAGATCAGGTCCGGTTCGCTTCGACCCCCACTGGAATGGGTGGTCGTACTGCGACTCTGCCGCCAGTGAGTAATGACCATAACGCAGATCCTCATCACGGAAAGGGCGAATCATCTGCGAATGGCAGAGAAAGCAGCCTTCTCGCTGATAGATGTCCCTGCCTCGCAATTCCAGCGGCGTATAGGGGCGAACACCCTCGACCTTTTCGATCGTGTCGTTGATATAGAACAGGGGCACAATCTCTACCAGCCCACCGATTCCCATAGCCACCAGCGACAGGATGATCAGCAATCCGGAGTTCGTTTCGATACTTTCATGTTTAAACATAGTGAAGATGTCCCCTTATGCTTCTGCCAGCTTGTTGGCTGTTTCGGCAGCTTCGACTCTGGCTGATTCGCGCTTCGCCACTCTAACAGTCATATAGATATTGACCACCATGATGCAGGCCCCCGTCAGGAAGAAGAGCCCGCCCAATGCCCGCGTTACCAGCGGCCAGTGCATGAATACAACCGACTCGACAAACGTGTAGGCAAGGTTGCCGTAATCGTCGAACGCCCTGAGCATGAGACCCTGGCCAATGCCGGATACCCACAGCGCCACGATGTAGAGCACGATACCGATGGTCGCGAGGAAGAAGTGCACATACACCAGACGCATGCTGTAGAGCGTGGTGTTATAGAGCCGCGGAATCATGTGGTAGAAGGATGCAAACGAGATCATCGCCACCCAGCCCAGCGCGCCGGAGTGAACGTGACCAACGGTCCAGTCGGTGTAGTGGGACAGTGCATTGACGCTCTTCAGCGACATCATCGGACCTTCGAAGGTCGACATGCCGTAGAAAGACAGCGCAGTGATCATGAACAGCATGATCGGGTCGCTACGCAGCTTGTCCCAGGCACCGGAGAGCGTCATGACGCCATTGATCATGCCACCCCAGGAGGGCATCAGCAGAACGATGGAGAAGGTCGCTGCCAGCGAGGAAGTCCAGTCGGGAATCGCCGTCCAGTGCAGATGGTGAGCACCCACCCACATGTACAGGAACACCAGCGCCCAGAAGTGGACGATGGAAAGGCGATAGGAATAGATGGGGCGTCCGGCCTGCTTGGGCACGAAGTAATACATCATCCCGAGGAATGCAGCCGTCAGGAAAAAGCCCACCGCGTTGTGTCCGTACCACCATTGCGTCATCGCATCCTGGGCACCGGCGAACAGGCTGTAGGACTTCATCCCGGTGAGGCTGACGGGCATGGAGAGGTTATTGAAGATGTGCAACAGCGCCGTGGCCAGAATAAAGCCCATGTAGAACCAGTTGGCAACATAGATATGCGGCTGGGAGCGACGACGCAGGGTTTCGGCATAGAGCCAGAAGTAGGTTACCCAGACAACGGTGATCAGCAGATCGATCGGCCATTCCGGCTCGGCATACTCACGGCCCTGGCTGTAACCCAGCATGTAGCTGATACCACCCAGCAGGATGGCGATATTCCAGCCCCAGAAAGTGAAGTTGGCCGCCGCATCACTGGGAAGCCGCGCCTGACAGGTTCGCTGCACCACATAGTAGGAGGTCGCAAACAGCGCGTTACCGCCAAAACCGAAGATGACCCCGGAGGTGTGCACGGGGCGCAAGCGGCCAAACGTGATGTACTCCAGATCATAGTTGAGAAAAGGCCATGCCAGCTCCGAAGCGATATAGACGCCGGCCAGCATTCCCGCAACGGCCCAGAACAGCGCGGCCATTGCGAATTTCTTGATGATTTCGTAGTTGTATTCCTGATGCATGACAGGTACAGCGCCAGCCATAAGCCTCTCCCAAAATTTAATGTCTGTCTGACTTTTGCGGCTCCGTGAACAGCAGCCCGGCGGTCAAACGAATAGAACAAAAGTCGCGTGAGGATACAGAATCATTGCGAAAAATCAATAGAAACCAAGTGTTTCACTCAGGTAAAGACCCACCCCACCACGCCCGGAAATTCAGCGCTTTACCCTTAGATAACAATGATATAGATACACTTCCGTCACTTCTGCGCAACAATTCGAAATCCGACATTTTCTTTTGTCACCGAAGGAGCCGGCACATCTGGCACCCACGCGTGTCCATAGATGATTTCGTAGCTCGCCGGTAGCAGATGCTCCGCAGTACGGAACCGCTCATAGGCTTCACAGAGGCGCCGATACCCCTGGCGGCCCAACAACCCTCGCCTGCGCTCCCGCGAAGAATTGACCGCGCCGATGGCCTTGAGATCACGCATCAACCCCAGCAGGTCACGATAGGTCAGAGTGATCATCTCCATATCCATCACTGGCCCGGCAAAACCGGTAGCCACCAGCGCATCCCCCACGTCATGCATATCGACAAATTCATGCACATGCCAGCCATCATCCACACCCGCCCAGGCCTGACGCAACTCCTTCAGCGTATCCGGACCAAAACTGGAAAACATCAACAAGCCATCCGCCGCCAGTACCCTGCGAATCTCGGCGAAATAATTCTCCAGCGGCAAACACCACTGCAACATGAGATTGGACACAACGAGATCAAAACTCGCATCACGGCATGGCAGCGCCCCCGCATCGGCACAGATGCGCCTTGGCCGCCGGAACCAGCCGCGCTTGCAGGTAACCTTCTGCAGCATGGCAGGGGCAAAATCCATGGCCCAGATTTCACTCCCCGGGTACCTGTCCAGCAATAACCCGGTGACATAGCCAGTTCCCGCACCCAGATCCAGAACACGCTTCGGCTCGATCCGGATATATTCCAGGCGATCGACAAGACGATCTCCGATTTCACGCTGCAGTACCGCAGCCTCATCATAAGAGGATGCCGCCTGATCAAACGACCGCCTCGCATGACGGCGATCCAGCTGGAACTCATCCATGATCAGACGGCAGGGATTCCCGGAGTACCTTCAAGAAGGCATCGGGGTGGGAAAGAAAGGGCGCATGACCTGCACCGGGGATCACACGGATATCGCTGTCCGCGTCGAGCCGCCTGATGGCTGCAATCACCGAGAGTGGAACCAGCTTGTCATGCTCACCGAATATCATTGTCAATGGCACCTCGAGTTCTGCCAGGCCTTCACGATTATCAATCAGCCGCAACAACTCCAACCCTGCGGCAAGCGCATTGCGGTCGGGTAGCGGCTGCGTTACTGCCGCCTGCACGCGCCTAAGCACCTCGCGCGACATCGCCCCCCCCATGAACTGCAGCGCAACAAAACGACGCAGCGTAGCTGCCGGATCGTCGACAACACCGCTGGCAACCTCCCGCAACTGTGCGGGAGCTATCGCATCAGGCCACGCGGCATCCGCAACAAAGCGGAGATTGGCAGCCACGCTAACCAGCTGCCGGACGCGTGCCGAATATCTGCTGGCAAACGCAAGCGCCAGCATGCCGCCAAGCGACCAGCCGACCCAGATGGCCCGAGGAGGCGCAACCTGCGCCAGCGCCGCCAGCCAGTCAGGCAAGGTATTGCCATCCAGCGCAGTCGAGCCGCCGTGTCCGGGAAGATCGATACAGGTGACCCGATAGTGGTTGACCAGCCCCGGCAACAACGGCGACCAGACGGCCGCGTTCATGCCCCAGCCGTGCAGCAACACCATTTCGGGCCCCTGCCCCTGTACAGTGATGGACAATTGCGGCATCGGCTCTGCAGAAATACGCTAGAATCAGATCAATTAACCTAATGAACTGGGATACACAGTGCAAGAGACTTTTCTTATTGTGGCGGGATACCTGCTGGGTTCACTGTCGAGCGCCATCATCGTCAGTCATCTGATGGGGCTCCCGGATCCGAGGACTCAGGGCTCGGGCAACCCGGGGGCTACCAACGTTTTGCGCACTGGCGGCAAGAAGGCTGCCGCAATCACGCTACTGGGTGATCTGCTAAAGGGATTGATACCCGTTCTCATTGCCAAATGGATGGGCGCCAGCCTGGAAGTTCAGTTACTGGTGGCAGGAGCTGCCTTTCTTGGGCATCTCTATCCGGTCTTTTTCAGGTTTGCCGGGGGCAAGGGCGTCGCCACGGCTGCGGGTATCCTGATGGGCCTGGACTGGCGCATCGGGCTGGCTGCCCTGGGAACCTGGCTGCTGATTTTCAAGCTGAAGAAGATTTCTTCCCTCTCGGCACTGACGGCCACGGCATTGACGCCGCTCTATATCTGGCTGATTACAGGTTCGGGATCATTTACCCTCTTTGGCATCCTGCTTGCCGCATTGGTCTTCTGGCGTCACCGCAGCAATATCCGCAAATTGCTGGACGGCACCGAAGGCTGAAAGGGTTCAAGCCTCGGATTCAGGTTTCAGGCAACCGACGAAGCCAGATCCTCCAGCGACCAGCGAGGCTTCACCTCGACACCCAGCCCCGCGGTCTTTCCGGCCAGCAGCCTCTGCATGCCGGCATAGGCAATCATTGCACCATTGTCGGTACAGAATTCCGGTCGGGGATAGAAGACGGGGGCATCCAGAGTATCCAGCCGCTCCCGCAAACGCTGATTGGCCCCAACGCCACCGGCAACCACCAGACTTCCCAAACCCGTTTCACGCAACGCCCGGCGCGCCTTGATGAACAGCGTATCGACCACCGCATCCTCGAAAGCCCGAGCGATATCAGCCTTGTCCTGGTCGGATCCGGCGCATTTGGCAAGCGTGTTGAGCGCATAAGTCTTCAATCCGCTGAAGCTGAAGTCCAGCCCCGGTCGATCGACCATTGGACGGGGAAACGTAAATCGGGAAGCATCACCCTGCCTGGCCAGCCTGGCCAACTCCGGGCCTCCCGGGTACGGCAGGCCCAGCATTTTCGCGGTCTTGTCGAATGCTTCACCCACGGCATCATCCAGCGTTTCGCCCAACACGCTATAGCACCCCACTTCAGCCACCTGAACCAGCATCGTATGCCCGCCAGAGACCAGCAGGGCAAGAAAGGGGAATTCCGGCTTTCGCTCTTCCAGCATGGGCGCCAGCAGATGACCCTCCATGTGATGTACCGGGATCGCCGGGATGTTCAGCCCGAACGACAGCGACCGCCCAAGCATCGCCCCCACCATCAATGCCCCCACCAGGCCGGGACCGGCCGTATAGGCAACCGCATCCAGCTCCCACGGGAAGACGTTGGCCTTCTCCAGCAGCTTGTCGATCAACGGGACGGCCTTGCGAATATGGTCACGTGACGCCAGCTCGGGTACTACCCCGCCATAGAGCGCATGCAGTTCAACCTGCGAGAACAGCTCATGAGCCAGCAGCCCCCGTTCCTGATCGAAAACGGCAACGCCAGTTTCGTCACATGATGTCTCTATTCCCAGGATTTTCATCTACTCATGGCCTGATATCCGTTGACTCCGGTTTGGGGGCTGTCATTCTATCCCCAAACAACGATGCTTGAGGAGGCCCGCAACATTATCTTTTGCAATTTGCCGGCAGCTCATTATAATTCGCGAACTTTATGCTTCGTGGTTCTTGCCACCAAACAGATTTACTAACAGGAGATATTAATGCCCGCCGTTCGGATTAAAGAGAATGAACCTTTTGATATTGCACTTCGTCGTTTCAAGCGGAGCTGCGAAAAGGCCGGCATCCTCAGCGAAGTGCGTCGCAGGGAATTCTACGAAAAGCCCACTGCAACCCGTAAGCGCAAGAAGGCCGCCGCTGTAAAGCGCAACCTCAAGCGTCTTTCCAAGGACATCAACCGTCGCACCCGTCTGTACTAGCATTCCCTCATGAGCGCTGAAGCATCCCTCAAATCCCGCATTACGGACGACATGAAAACCGCCATGCGGGCTGGCGACAAGGAGCGGCTGGGTACGATCCGCCTGATGCTTGCAGCAATCAAGCAGGTCGAAGTCGATACCCGCAACACACCAGATGATGCTGCAATACTGGGTATCCTCGACAAGATGGTGAAGCAACGCCGCGAATCCATCGTGCAATACGAAAAGGCGGGCCGGGAAGAGCTTGCCGCCCGGGAATACGCCGAAATCGAGGTCATCCAGTCTTACCTGCCCAGCCAACTGAGTTCCGCGGAAATCGACACACTGATCGATGCGGCCATCAGCGAAACCGGCGCGCAGTCCATTCGCGACATGGGCAAGGTCATGGGCCAGCTCAAGCCCAAGCTGCAGGGGCGTGCCGATATCGGTGCCGTCAGCACCCTGATCAAGCAGCGCCTCAACAGCTGATTCCCCCGAAAATCAATAGAGACCTGGCTGCAGCCTCCGATGTATGATTCTGTGCTGCAACTCACATAAACACCAAAAGCTTCGGCAAGAAGTTGCCACAAGGTTGACTCATGAGCGATCTCAAAAACGACCGTTTCCTCCGTGCCCTGCTCCGCAAGCCGGTAGACCGGACTCCCATCTGGATCATGCGCCAGGCGGGACGCTACCTGCCCGAATACAAGGCCACCCGCGCCCAGGCCGGCAGCTTCATGGATCTTTGCCGCAACCCCGAATTGGCCTGCGAAGTCACCATGCAACCCCTGCGCCGCTACGACCTCGACGCGGCCATTCTCTTCTCTGACATCCTCACGATCCCCGACGCCATGGGGCTGGGACTCTACTTCACCGAAGGCGAAGGGCCACGATTCGAGCACCCCATCCGCACCGCTGCGGACGTCAAGGCACTGACCGCTCCCGACCCTGAAGTGGAACTCGGCTATGTCATGGATGCAGTACGAACCATTCGCAAGGAGCTGGATGGCAAGGTGCCACTGATCGGATTCGCCGGTAGCCCGTGGACGCTGGCCACCTACATGCTCGAAGGTGGCAGCAGCAAGGAATTCGCCAATACCAAGGGGATGCTTTACACCGAACCAAAGCTGCTGCACCACGTCTTGCAGGTACTCGCCGATGCCGTCACCAGCTACCTGAACGCCCAGATTGCCGCCGGCGCCCAAGCCGTCATGATTTTCGATACCTGGGGCGGCGCCCTGACGACACCGACCTATCAGGAGTTCTCCCTGGCTTACATGCAGCAGATCATTTCTGGTCTGACGCGTGAGAAGGATGGACAGAAAATCCCCGTCATCATGTTTACCAAGGGCGGCGGCCAGTGGCTGGAGCTTCAGGCCGACACGGGCTGTGACGCTGTTGGCCTGGACTGGACCATCGAGATTGGTGACGCCCGCAAACGAGTCGGCGACCGCCTCGGCCTGCAGGGCAACATGGATCCAGGTGTGCTGTATGGCGCTCCCGAGAAGATTCAGGAAGAGGTCAAACGCATCCTGTCATCATTTGGTCATCACGAAGGGCATGTCTTCAATCTCGGACACGGAGTGCACCAGCATATCGACCCCGAAAACGTCAAGGTGCTGGTGGATTCGGTGCATGAATTCAGCAAGCCCTTCCATTCCAGCTAACCTGTTTTCCGCGCTTCCCCGTCCTGCAGGAGCCGTGCCACCTTTTCCCGCGAGGCGCGCTGCATCGGCTTGCCATCGATGGGGCTTGGCGGCGAAACCCGCAGTCCATCCACCGGAAACACCAACACCTCCACCGGCACCCCGTCCCACTCCAGTGCAAATCCGGGTATGCCCTGCGGCTGTCTGCGGCTCTGGCGCCGAGTGATCGCCTGATAGCGGATCCGGTGGTTCAGCATCTCGATCGCCACGGCCTCCACATCATCACTGAACAGATGGAGCTGTATCGCTGAATATTCTCCAGCGGTTCCCTTGAGCACGCTACCCACCAACCGGGGGTCGAAACGGCCAAAAAAACGCATCGCATCCAGCGCCGTGGTGCGCAACCACGCCAGGCGGGCCTTGTCGTCATTGGTAGCAAAGAGCTTCAGCCACGCCTTCAGCGCCGCCTCGACTTCGACATTGCCCGGCATGTCACCGAAACCTGAAGCACCCAGCCGTGCACAAGCCTTGGTGCGCGCCTGGTTATAGTCCTGAACGCCTTCATCCCAGACGATCATGGCAGCCTCTGCGGCAATCTGCTGGCGAAGTTTCGATACCATCCCACGCCCACTCTAGAAAATCTGTTCCGGCACTTCCATGCCACTGGGCGCCGCGAAGCCGCTATTGTCCTCGGCAGGAACCCTGCCGGCACGAAACGTCTCAAAGGCAAACTTGGTGGTCCCCGGCCCGGCTTTCTTGCCCGTTTCGGCATCGATCTTGACCGTGACCATCCCCGCCGGCTTGATCCAGCGACGGTAGGGGGAATCCTTCAGCGCCACCTGCATGTAATCCATCCAGATCGGCAGCGCCAGGTGACCGCCGGTCTCCTTGCGCCCCAAGGGTTTGAGATGGTCGAATCCGACCCAGACGGTGGTCACCAAATCATGATTGAAACCACTGAACCAGGCATCCTTCTGGTCATTGGTCGTGCCAGTCTTGCCCGCCAGATCCTTGCGCTTGAGTTTGCGCGCCTTATGGGCAGTACCAATGGTCATCACATCACGCATCATATTGACCATCTGGTAGGCGTTCTGCGCATCCAGCACCCGCCGTGCCGGCGTTCCAAGCTGCTTGCCATCCTTCAGGCTATCGGATTCAGCCAGGTTTTCGCAGGCCTTTTTCTCACAGGCAACCTGCGGCACCTGCCGAAAGATGGTATTGCCATTGCGATCATCGATTCGACGAATGAAGTAGGGTTCCACCCGAAACCCCTGATTGGCGAATACCGCATATCCACTGACCAGCTCCAGCGGCGTCAATGCACCGGTACCCAGCGCCAGCGACAGATCTTCCGGCATCGGTCGCTGCGTCATTTCGAAGCGGCCAATGTGTTTCAGTGCATGACGTACGCCGATCTTTCGCAGCAGCCGAATGGAGACCAGATTCCTGGACTTGGCCAGCGCAACGCGCATGCGCGTGGGTCCATAGAAACGTCCGGAGTAGTTCTCTGGCCGCCACAATGCCGCCTCTCCCGAGATTTCAGTCTCATGCACGATGGGCGCATCATTGAAAATCGTGGCCGGTGTCAGCCCCTTCTGCAGCGCCGCCGAGTAGACAAAGGGCTTGAAGTTGGACCCCGGCTGACGCACAGCCTGCACGGCACGATTGAAACGGCTGCGAAAGTAGTCAAAACCACCCACCAGCGCCAGGATGGCACCATCCCTTGGAGAAAGGGAGACCAGCGCACCTTCAACCTTGGGGAGCTGACTCAGCTGAAAGCCCGCTTCATCTTCCTCAACCCTGACGACATCGCCAGCCGCCAGCACCTTGTCGACACGGGTCACCGGTCTGCCACGCTCGTCCTCATTGATATAACGTCGCGCCCAACGCATCGAATCGAGCGTCAGAATGGCGCTTTCCCCATGCCCCAGGTAGATCGAAGCCGCCGTCCTGTCGGCCGAAAGCACAATGGCAGCTCGCAGGCCTCCATAGGAGGGGTGATTGTCGAGAATATCATCCAGCTTCTCGAGAGCAACGCCCTCGATCTTGTAGTGCTTTTCCGCCCCCCTGTAGCCATGGCGCTTGTCATAAGCCAGCAGGTTCTGGCGCAGGCTGGTTATCGCTGCCTGCTGCAACTCATCCTGCAGCGTCGTATAGACACGGAAACCCGAAGAGTAGATCTCCTCGCCATACTGCGCGAACAGTTTGGAGCGCACCATTTCGGCCACATAATTGGCATCGACCTGAGGGCGGGTTGTATGAATGGAGGCCGTCAGCGCCGCCTGCTGCGCCCTGGTCGCAGTTTCGCGGTCGAGAAAGTTGTTCTCCACCATCCGTCGCAGCACGTAGTTGCGCCGCTTTCTGGCACGCTCGGGATTGGCCACGGGGTTATAGCTCGATGGCGCCTTGTAGAGACCGGCCAGCATGGCCAGTTGCGGCAGCTCCAGTTGATCCAGCCGCTTGCCATAATAGGTCTGCGCCGCCGCACTGACCCCATAGGCCCTGTTCCCCATGTAGTTCTGATTGAGATACAACGCCAGAATCTCATCCTTGCTCAGGGTTTTCTCGATCTTGAAGGCCAGCAACACCTCCCTGAGCTTGCGGGAAAAGGTACGCTCCCGGTTGAGAAAGAAATTGCGCGCCACCTGCATGGTGATTGTGCTGCCGCCCTGCACGGCCTCACCCGTCTGCGCCAGCTTGAAGACTGCACGCAGTATGCCCTGGTAATCCACCCCCGGGTGCTCATAGAAGCGGTCATCCTCGGCGGCAACCACGGCAGACTTGAGCTGATCGGGGATTTCCTTCAGCGCCAGAGGGTTCCGCCGTTTCTCGCCAAACTCGGCAATCAACGAGCCTTGCGCCGAATACACCCGCAGAGGCACGCGGTACTCCACCGTTTTCAGCTCGTCGATGGAAGGAAGGCCGGGTGAGACATACAGCACAACGCCCAACGCGATAATCAGCGATAACAGCGCCAGCCCTGCGAACAGCGTCAATATCCAGCGGAAAACAATTTTGACTACAGCCATAACCTGAATTGGTTCAATGATTAAACTCTATAAAGTCCGTTAACTTACAGCCTCGGATATAGGCACAGGGAGTTGTGCATGCTTGTCCCGGCATGAAATTCTCTATAAGACTATCGCCCTGGTTGTTAATGACTTCCTGAAAACTTGTAGCAATTCTATCAGGTTGCAACTAACATTTAATATGGAAGAACATGTTTACAAGCTAAGCATCTATGGATTGAGGATTTTTTGTGTTTTCATTTGGAAGAAAAAAACAACCGTTTGTCGGGATAGACATCAGCTCAACCTCGGTAAAACTAATCGAGTTGAGCAGATCTGGCAACCATATCAAGGTCGAAAGCTACGGCGTTGAACCCTTGCCAGCCAATGCAGTTGTTGAAAAGAACATATCTGATACCTCTGCCGTCACCAACTCGCTAAACAAAGCCCTCAACCGTGCCGGAACCCGTGCAAAAAAATGCGCACTGGCCGTGCCAACCTCGGCAGCCATCTCCAAGATCATCTCCATGCCTGGCGATCTGACCGAAGAGGAACTCGAAGGCCAGATCCAGCTCGAAGCGGATCAGTATATCCCTTATGCACTCGACGAGGTAAACCTCGACTTCGAAGTGCTGGGTACGTCGGAAAACAATCCCAATAATCTGGATGTCCTACTGGTCGTCTCACGCAAGGAGATCGTGGAATCACGCGCCTCGATCGCCGAGGCTGCCGGTCTGGAACCTGTTGTGGTCGATGTGGAATCCTTTGCCACCAGCAATGCCTACCAGCTGATCGAGCGCTTCAAGAACAACGGAGGACAACCCGAAAACAACGTTGTTGCCATTATCGATGTCGGCGCCACGATGACCAGTATCACTGTATCGGAGAACGATCAGGTCATCTATTCACGCGAACAACCGTTTGGCGGCCGCCAGCTGACCGAGGAAATCATGCGTCGCTATGGTCTCTCCTACGCCGAAGCCGGCCTTGCCAAAAAGGAGGGCGGGCTGCCTGACAATTACGTGACCGAAATACTGACCCCCTTCAAGGAGACCCTGGCGCAGCAGGCTCACCGCCTGCTGCAGTTCTTCGTTGCCGCCAGCCATCACAGTTCCGTCAACGAGATCATACTGGCTGGCGGTACGGTGGGCATTCCCGGCCTCGACGAGCTGATCGAACAGCACACTCGCACGCGAACGACCATTGCCAACCCGTTCAGCCAGATGAACTTCAACCCCAAGATCAACCAGCAACGACTGGGAAATGATGCACCGGCCCTGATGATTGCCGTGGGTCTCGCCTTAAGGAGTTTCGACTGATGGCACATATCAACCTGCTCCCCTGGCGTGAACTCAAGCGCAAGGAACAACAACAGCAATTCATACGCACCATGGGACTCGCCGCATTGGGCGGCCTGCTTTTCGTGGTGGTAGCCCATGTCGTGATTTCCCGGATGACCGACAACCAGCGCAACCGCAACCAGATACTGAAGAACGAGATCAGCGTCATCAACAAGCGAATTCGCGATATCAAGGAACTGGAAGAGACCCGACAGGCCCTACTGGACCGCATGGACATCATTCAGCAACTGCAACGCAGTCGCCCGGTCGCGGTTCATCTGTTTGATGAACTGGTAACCACACTTCCCGGCGGCCTGTTTCTTACCCAGATTCGGCAGAACGGCAACACGCTGGAAATCAAGGGCAAGGCGGAGTCCGATGCCCGGGTATCAACCTACATGAGCAACCTGGAAAACTCTCCATGGTTGCAGGACCCCAGACTGGAAGTCATCGAAACCGTGAGAAAGAAAAATGATTCCAGCAATATTGCATTGCGCTCCTTCATACTGAAAGTGGACAAGGAAATGCCCCAGACTGCAACCGACACCAATGGGGACAAACATGGATCTTGAAGAACTGAAGAACTTTGATGTCAGCGACCTAAGCAAGCTCGGGTCCGCACCCCTGCCCATCCGGCTCGTCTTTCTTGCGCTGGCATTCGTGGCGGTCATTGGACTTAGCTACTACCTTCACACCTCCAATCAGCTGGCGGAACTCGACTCCCTGAAAGCCAGGGAGGCCGAGCTGAAGAAGGAGCTGGAAAAGAAGCATCACAAGTCCGCCAACCTCGAAGCCTATCGAGCCCAGCTCGATGAGATGGAGCGTGAATTCGGTGCCATGCTGCGGCAGCTGCCCGGCAAGACCGAGATTCCCGCAGTCATTCTGGACGTATCGCAGACCGGATTGGCCAGCGGTTTGCAGATTCTGCTGTTCAAGCCCCAACCGGAAGTCAATATGGGGTTCTACGCGGAGAAGCCCATCAAGATAAAACTGCGGGGCAAATATGACCAGATGGGGAGATTTGCCAGCGGCATCGCCAGTCTGCCCAGAATCGCCACACTGGATAACATCGCCATCTCGCCAGAGCGGAATTCCGAAGCGCTCACTATGGAAGTGACGGCCAAGACCTACCGCTACCTGGCCGACGATGAGCTGGCTTCGAAGAAGCAGAACAAGAACAGTAAAAAGAAGAAGGGGAAGCAGTGATGCCAACCGTCAAGACATACAGCAACATCGTGCTTGGCATCCTGCTGGCAACCGGATTGCAAGGCTGCAGTCAGAGCAACCAGGATCTCAGGGATTACATCGACGAGATCAAGTCCCAACCCACGGGTGACATTCCGCCGATTCCGGTTATTCCGCCGTATGACCCGTTCGAGTACCCGGAACATTTCCGCGACCCGTTCGATGCCAGTATCGTTGCGCCGGATCTGCAGCCAATGCCGCAATCCACATCGGGAATCCGCATCGACAAGAACCGGGCCAAGGAGTATCTGGAAAGCTTTCCACTCGACGCGCTCCACATGGTGGGCACCATGCAGCAGAACGGTTCGCTATGGGCATTGCTGAAGACCCCCGATGGCACTATCCAGCGAACACGAGTAGGCAATTATGCAGGACAGAATTACGGGAGGATCACCAAAATCACGGACATGAAGGTAGAACTCATCGAGATTGTTCCCGATGGATTTGGTGGTTACAAGGAGCGGCCGGCATCGATTGCACTCAGCAATCAATAAACCGGACAGAGTATTAAAATCAGGAAAAAACAGGTATATATAATGGACATGCGCAATATCAAAAGAACAAACGGGGGAATTCCGGCACGGATAGCAGTGTTTTATCTGCTGTTGCTGATGCTGTTGCCCTGGGCGCAGGCAATCGCAGTCACCAGCTCTCTTGACGACATCAGCTTCACCCGACAGCCAGGCGACCAGGTGCAGGTCGAAATGGCGTTTTCCGGTGCCGTGCCAGAGCCACTGAGCTTCACGATCGCCAATCCGGCAAGAATCACCCTGGATTTTCCGAATACCCGCAACAACCTGCGTCGCCGCTCCCAACCGATACAGATCGGTGCCGCACAAAGCATCACCACGGCTCAGGCCCGTGATCGCACCCGTGTCGTCATCAACCTGTCCCGGATGATGAAGTATCAAACCAGCGTGCAGGGCAACAAATTATTGCTGACCCTCGCCCCGGCTTCTGCATCCCCCCGATATACCATCGAACCCCCGGTCGTCAGCGCATCACCGATTGCCACCACCCCCGAGCCGGCCACGGTTGCGCCAACACAGCCGATTGCCCAGCCGACACCAAGAGCATTGCCGGGCATTACCGCAATCGACTTTCGACGCGGACCTGATGGCGCGGGCCGTGTGCTCATCAAGCTCAGGGACCCCAACACCCCGCTGGACATCAAGCAGCAGGGTTCCCGCGTGATCGTGGATCTGAAGAATACCGTGCTGCCGGATAACCTGCAGCGCCACATGGACGTGCTGGACTTTGCCACCCCCGTCGAGTCCATCGACGCACGCTCGATCGGCAGAAACTCCGAAATCGTCATCAAGTCGAAAGGCAATTTCTCCCAGCTGGCCTATCAATCCGACAACATCTATACCGTCGAAATCCGCCCACTGAAGAATACCCGCAAGGCCAAGAAGCAGAAGCAGATCACCTACAAGGGTGAGCGGCTGTCGCTGAACTTTCAGGATATCGAGGTGCGTTCAGTGCTACAGCTGATTGCCGATTTCACCCAGCTCAATGTCGTCGTCAGCGACAGCGTCACCGGCAACCTGACCCTGCGGCTGAAGAATGTTCCCTGGGACCAGGCACTCGACATCATCATGAAGACCAAGGGGCTCGACAAGCGCCGCCAGGGCAACGTGTTGTACATTGCCCCAGCCAAAGAGATTGCCGAGCGCGAACAGCGCGAGCTGATGGCATCCAAGCAGGTTGCAGAGCTGATTCCCCTGCGTACCGAGATCATTCCACTGAACTATGCCGATGCGCGGGAAATGGTATCCCTGCTGCAATCCAGCAGCGGTTCCGGCTCCGGCAGTACAGGCGGCAACAGCGTATTGTCCGGTCGCGGCAGCGTGACACTGGATCGTCGCACCAACAGCCTGCTGATCCAGGACACGGCAGACAAGATCGACGAGGTACGCGCACTGATCAAGACACTGGATGTCCCGGTGCGTCAGGTCATGATCGAAAGCCGCATCGTTACTGCTAGCGACAAGTTCACACGTGAGATCGGTGTGACCTTCGGATCAACCAATATCGATACCAGCAACAACAACCGGCTGACCAGCGATTTTCAGGTCAATACGCCCGCCGCCAACGTGGCAGGTTCACTGGGCTTCGAGCTGGCCAAGCTACCCCTTGGCACCAAGCTGCTCGATCTGGAGCTGTCGGCCGCCGAGGTGGAAAACAGTGTCGAGGTGGTCGCCAGCCCGCGCATCATCACGTCCAACAAGACCAAGGCGAGGATCGAACAGGGTGTTGAAATTCCCTATCAGGAGGCCACTTCCAGTGGTGCAACCAACACCTCGTTCAAGAAGGCCGTGCTGAGCATGGAAGTCACACCCCATATCACGCTCGATGACCGCATCAACCTGGAACTGGTGGTCAATCGCGACAGTGTCGGAGATGTCTTCAACAATATCCCCAGCATCGACACCCGCGAGGTTCAGACCCAGGTGCTGGTCGAGAACGGCCAGACGATCGTGCTGGGTGGAATCTTCGAGGAAAACAAGACCAGCGGCGAGAAGCGGGTTCCCTTCCTTGGCGACCTGCCGGTGCTGGGCCGCCTCTTCCGCAGCAACTCACAGCGCAACGACAAGACCGAGCTGCTGATCTTTGTTACCCCGAAAATCATCAACGAGAACCTGACATTGCAGTAGAACCACCACGACTCCCATTCTCGGACAGGCTCCTAACACAGTGCCCGTAGAACCTGCCCTGGCAACAGGGCGGGTTTTTTTCGTTTCAGGCTCCGGGCGCCAACCACTGGTTTGAGGTATCATTGCCGCCATCTCAATAAGACAAATGTGTATGCAACGCCTATTTCTCATTGGCCCGATGGGTGCAGGAAAGACAACGTTGGGAAAGCTCATAGCTCAGGAGTTGAATTACCAGTTTCTCGATAGTGACCGGGTAATCGAGGAACGCACCGGGGTATCCATCCCGACCATCTTCGACATCGAGGGAGAAGAGGGCTTTCGCGAGCGTGAAAGCCGGATCATCGATGAGCTGACACAGCGCGAGAACATTGTACTGGCAACGGGCGGTGGCGCCATTTTGCGACCCCAGAATCGCCAGTGGCTGCACGAGCGCGGCTTTGTGGTCTACCTCAAGGTATCGGTTCGCCAGCAACTCGAACGCACTATTCGTGATCGCTCCCGCCCGCTATTGCAAACCCCCGACCCGGCCGCCACACTGACGGCAATGGCAAAGCTGCGAGCCCCGTTGTATGAAGCCTGCGCACATTTCAGCATCAACACCAATCACAGTCGCACCCGTACGCTGAAAAACAAGATCATTGCGGCCTATCACGCGGCCGAAACTGTCGACCAATCAAACTGAACCAATCTTATGGAAACACTTCAAGTCGAGCTTGGCGACCGCAGCTACCCGATCTACATCGGCAGCGGCCTGTTGCAACAACCCCAACTGCTGACCAACCACATCTCCGGCCACTCGGCCATGCTCGTCAGCAACACGACCGTGGCACCGCTGTATGCCGATCAGGTCTTACCATCGCTGCAACCGCTCAAGGTCGCCCAGACCAACCTGCCCGATGGCGAGCAGTACAAGACGCTGGAGGTCCTGCAACAGATCTTCAGCACATTGCTGGAAGAACACATGGACAGAAGCACCACGCTGATCGCACTGGGTGGCGGCGTCATCGGCGACATGACCGGGTTTGCCGCAGCCGCCTATCAGCGTGGCGTCAATTTCATTCAGATACCAACAACCCTGCTGGCCATGGTCGACTCTTCGGTGGGCGGCAAGACCGGCGTCAATCACCCACTGGGCAAGAACATGATTGGCGCGTTCTATCAGCCACGCTGCGTGATCATCGATACTGACACGCTGGAGACGCTGGAGGAGAGGCAACTGTCTGCCGGGATTGCCGAGATCATCAAGTACGGCATCATTATCGACGCAGCCTTTTTCCAATGGCTGGAAGACAACATGGAAGCCCTGATCAACCGGGACAAGCCCGCGCTGGCCCATGCCATCAAACGCTCCTGCGAGATCAAGGCTGACGTGGTTGCGGCCGATGAGAAGGAACGCGGGCAGCGCGCGCTGCTGAATCTGGGACACACCTTTGGCCATGCCATCGAAACCGCCACGGGCTATGGCAACTGGCTGCATGGCGAAGCCGTGGCTGTCGGCATGGTGCTCGCTGCCGACATGGCCAACAGGCTCGGCTGGATGGATTCTACCGATGTGGAACGCATCCGCACACTGGTCGAGCGCGCCCGGCTCCCGCTCGTCCCACCGGCCTCGATAACGCCTGACAAATTTCTCGAACTAATGGCGGTCGACAAGAAGGTCATCAACGGCCAGCTGCGCCTGGTACTGCCCCAGGGAATCGGCCAGTCCGTGGTCACCGCCGACTTCCCTGCCGAGGTATTGCGGGATACGCTGGAAGCGCACTGCGCGAGCACCTGAGGCATTACCTGGCACAGCCTGATCGGCGGCCTGAACACCCGCCGACGCAATTCAGCGAATCCGCCGGTTTCAAACCGATCCGCCCCCGGTACTCCAGCAAATTGGATTTGATGGAGTACCGGCAGAAAAGCCTACAATTACCCCACAAAATTCAAGCTGGTATCAAGCCCCTTTCTCCGTTATTCTGTGTGGTTCGTCACGTCCTGCCGCAAGGAATTTCCCTGTTTGATCCCGGGAAACCCGGCTGACACCCTTCGGACAAATAATAAACGACCTGCCAAGGTCGCAGGTTTCAATTCGCCCTGAAATTAATAGGGCGAAACCCATAACCTGAATCCGAGGTTTGAATGGGGGTGAATGGTGCAAGAAATCGGTTTCACAGTGGTTTCAGGAAATCCCGGCTTCACCCACAGGTCAAGCGGGATTTTTCTGAGCCGCTGTGGGATCCGGAGCTTGTGCCAGGCACCGTATTCCAGCCTTCGGATTCAGGCATAAGATAAGAGGTTTGAATAATGAGCCATAGCGGGTTACCCCCCAAGCAGGGTCTCTACGATCCTGCCAATGAGCATGATGCCTGTGGCGTCGGCTTTGTCTGTGATATCAAGAACCGCAAATCCCACGATATCATTGCCCAGGGCCTTAAGATTCTGGAGAACCTGACCCATCGCGGCGCCGTGGGCGCCGACCCCGATGCCGGCGATGGCGCGGGTATCCTGCTGCAGATGCCTGACGCATTCCTGCGCGAGGTAACCGACTTTGCGCTGCCCGAGGAAGGCCACTACGCCGTGGGCGCCCTGTTCCTGCCACAAGACGATGCCACACGCGCCTTCTGCGAGCAGACCATCAGCCAGTATGTCGCCCTCGAGGGGCAGGTCCTGCTGGGATGGCGTGACATGCCCGTCGACAACAGCACGCTGGGCTACTCGGTCAAACCCACCGAGCCGGTCATGCGTCAGGTCTTCATCGGCCGCGGCAAGAACTGCGCCGACCAGGACGCCTTCGACCGCAAGCTGTTCGTAATCCGCAAGCAGATCGAAAACAGCATCTATAAATCCGGCATGGGAGGCGCTGACAGCTTCTATATTCCATCGATGTCGTCACGCCTGCTCTCCTACAAGGGTATGCTGCTTTCCGATCAGGTGGCCAACTACTACACCGACCTGCGTGACGAACGCATGACCTCGGCCCTGGCGCTGGTGCACCAACGCTTCGCCACCAACACCTTCCCCACCTGGGATCTGGCACACCCGTTCCGCATGATTGCGCACAATGGCGAGATCAACACCATGCGCGGCAATGTCAACTGGATGGCCGCACGCAAGGATTCCATGAAGAGCGAGCTGTTCGGCGACGATCTCGAAAAGCTGTGGCCCATGATCCGTGAAGGCCAGTCCGACTCGGCCGCCTTCGATACCGCGCTGGAGCTGCTGACACTGGGCGGCTACTCCATGAGCCATGCCATGATGATGCTGATTCCCGAAGCCTGGTCGGGCAATCCGCTGATGGACGACAAGCGTCGCTCGTTCTATGAGTACCATGCTGCCCTGATGGAGCCCTGGGACGGCCCGGCCGCCGTGGCCTTCACCGATGGCCGCCAGATCGGTGCGACACTGGATCGCAACGGCCTGCGCCCTGCCCGCTATATCGTTACCAGCGATGACCGCGTCATCATGGCCTCGGAAATGGGCGTACTGCCGGTTCCCGAAGACAAGATCATCAAGAAATGGCGGCTGCAACCCGGCAAGATGTTCCTGATCGACCTGCAGGAAGGTCGCATCATCGACGATTCCGAACTCAAGGAGCAGATCGCCAAGAGTCAGCCCTACCAGGACTGGCTGGACACCTCACAGATCAGCCTCAAGTCGCTGCCGGCCGGTGTTGGCCCAATGCCCGCGCCCCACGATGTGCTGCTGGATCGCCAGCAGGCATTCGGCTTTACCCAGGAAGACATCAAGTTCCTGATGACACCCATGGCGCTGACCGGCATGGAAGCCATCGGCTCGATGGGCGCCGACAACCCACCCGCCGTGCTGTCCAGCCAACCCAAGCCGCTGGCCAACTACTTCAAGCAGAATTTTGCCCAGGTTACCAATCCACCGATCGACCCGATCCGCGAAGAGATCGTCATGTCGCTGGCCTCGCTGATTGGCCCCCGCCCCAACCTGCTGGGCCTGACCGATGGGGGCAGCAACATGCGTCTGGAAGTGACCCAACCCATCCTCTCCAACAAGGATCTGGAGCGGGTTCGCGCCATTGAAACCAGCACACACGGCGCCTTCCGCACCCGCACCCTGTCGATCCTCTACCCGGCCTCCGAAGGGGCCGCCGGCATGGGACTGGCGCTGGAGCGCGTCTGCGCCAAGGCAGAGGAGACAGTCCGACTCGGCTACAACATCATCATTCTCTCCGACCGCAAGGTGAATGCAGAGTACATCCCGATCCCGGCGCTGCTGGCCACATCAGCCGTACACCACCACCTGATCCGCCAGGGTCTGCGTACCAAGACCGGACTGGTCGTGGAAACGGGTGCCGCCCGCGAGGTGCATCATTTCGCCACGCTGGCGGGTTACGGCGCTGAGGCGATCAACCCCTATCTGGCCTTTGAAACCATCTCTGCCAACCATGACGAACTGAGCAGCGAGTTGAGCGAAGACGAGCTGCACGCCCGTTACGTCAAGGCCATTGGCAAGGGGCTGTTCAAGGTGATGTCCAAGATGGGCATTTCCACCTACCAGTCCTACTGCGGCGCACAGATCTTCGACGCCGTGGGACTGAGCAGCGAGTTTGTCGACAAGTACTTTACCGGTACCGCCACATCGGTCGAAGGCATCGGCATCGCCGAAGTCGCCGAGGAAGCCGTACGCTGGCATCGCAATGCCTATGGCAACAATCCGATCTACAAGCACCACCTGGATGTCGGGGGCGACTACGCCTTCCGCGTGCGTGGCGAGGATCACATCTGGACACCACAGACCATTGCCAAGCTCCAGCACGCCACGCGCAGCAACAGCCGGGAGACTTACCAGGAGTTCGCAAAACACATCAACGAGCAGAACGAGCGGCTGCTGACCTTCCGCGGGCTGTTCGATTTCAAATTTACCGACGAACCCGTACCACTGGATGAAGTGGAACCGGCAAGGGAGATCGTCAAGCGGTTTGCCACTGGTGCCATGTCCTTCGGTTCGATCTCGCACGAAGCGCACTCCACGCTGGCGATTGCAATGAACTCCATCGGCGCCAAATCCAATACCGGTGAGGGCGGCGAAGAACGCTCCCGTTTCACACCGCTGGAAGATGGCACGATGAACCCGATGCGCTCAGCCATCAAGCAGGTCGCATCCGGTCGCTTTGGCGTGACGGTGGAATATCTGGCCAACGCCGATGACATCCAGATCAAGATGGCACAGGGCGCCAAGCCCGGCGAGGGCGGTCAACTGCCCGGACACAAGGTGGATCAGACCATCGCCCGGGTGCGGCACTCCACACCGGGAGTCGGCCTGATCTCACCACCACCACATCACGACATCTATTCGATCGAGGATCTGGCCCAGCTGATTCACGACCTGAAGAATACCAATCCCAAGGCACGGATCTCGGTCAAGCTGGTATCCGAAGTGGGTGTGGGTACCGTTGCGGCCGGCGTCACCAAGGCCCATGCCGACCACATCACCATCTCCGGCTACGATGGCGGCACCGGCGCCTCTCCGCTGACCTCAATCAAGCATGCCGGCTCCTCCTGGGAGCTGGGCCTGGCTGAAACCCATCAGACCCTGCTGCTCAACCAGCTGCGCGGTCGCGTGGCGGTACAGGTCGATGGTGGCCTGCGCACCGGCCGCGACGTCGTCATCGGCGCCTTGCTGGGCGCGGATGAATTCGGCTTTGCCACCGCGCCACTGATCGTCGAAGGCTGCCTGATGATGCGCAAGTGCCATCTCAATACCTGCCCGGTCGGGATCGCCACACAGGATCCCGAACTACGCCGCCGCTTTACCGGCAAGCCCGAACATCTGGTCAACTACTTCTTCATGGTGGCCGAGGAGATGCGCGAGTTGATGGCAAAGCTGGGGTTCAGAACCGTCAATGAAATGATCGGTCGCTCCGACAAACTGGAGAAGCGCCGCGCGCTGGAACACTGGAAGGCGCAGGGGCTGGATTTCAGCAAGGTCTTCTATCGCCCCGAACTGCCCGAAGGCACGGCAACCTTCAACTGCGAAAGCCAGGATCACGGCATCGACAAGGCGCTCGATCACGCCATGATCGCCGAGGCGAGGGTAGCGCTGGAAGAGAAACAACCGGTGCAGATCGATACCCCGATCAAGAACACCAACCGCACCTTCGGCACGCTGCTGTCGGGCGAGGTCGCCAAGCGACACGGCCTGGATGGGTTGCCGGATGACTGCATCCACATCAAGGCCCACGGTACCGCAGGGCAATCACTTGGCGCATGGCTGGCCCACGGCGTCACCATCGAGCTGGAAGGCGAAGGCAACGACTATGTCGGCAAGGGATTGTCCGGTGGACGCATCATCATCTATCCACCGGAAAACTGCGCCATCGAAAGGGCCGAGGAGAACATCATTGTCGGCAATACCGTCATGTATGGTGCAATCAGTGGCGAGTGTTTCTTCCGCGGTGTCGGTGGCGAGCGCTTCTGCGTGCGCAACTCCGGCGCCACGGCGGTCATCGAAGGCGTAGGCGATCATGGTTGCGAGTACATGACCGGCGGCATCGTCGTCGTGCTCGGTGCGACCGGTCGCAACTTTGCGGCAGGCATGTCCGGCGGTATCGCCTACGTGCTGGACGAGGCGGGAACCTTCGAGCAATGCTGCAACATGGCACAGGTCGCCCTGGAGCCGATTGCCGAGGAAGACAATGCACTCGAGGAGCTTGCCCATCTCGGCGGCGATCTGGAGACTCATGGCCGCGTCGATGTCAGCCACGACATGACGCGCTTTGACGCCATCCGCCTCAAGCAACTCGTCGAACAGCACATGCATTACACCGACAGCCCGGTTGCCCGCAGGATTCTGGACAACTGGTCGGAGTATCTACCCAAATTCGTCAAGGTCATGCCGGTTGAATATCGCCGCGCGCTGATGGAGATGCAACAGCAACAAGAAGCGGCTCAAACCGTAGAAGGAGGTCAGTAGACAATGGGCAAACCCACCGGCTTTCTAGAGATCCCGCGCAAAGACCGCGGCTACAAACCCGTTGCCGACCGGATCACGCATTTCAAGGAGTTCGTGATTCCGATGACGGAAGAGGAACTGAGCAGCCAGGGTGCGCGCTGCATGGACTGCGGCATCCCCTTCTGTCACCAGGGCTGCCCGGTCAACAACATCATTCCCGACTGGAACGACCTCGTCTATCACGGTGACTGGCAGGAAGCACTGTCCGTGCTACATTCCACCAACAACTTCCCGGAAGTGACCGGACGGATCTGCCCTGCCCCCTGCCAGGAGTCCTGCACACTGAACCTGGATAACAATCCGGTCACCATCAAGACCATCGAGTGCGCCATAGTCGACAAGGCCTGGGAAGAGGGCTGGGTCGAGCCCGAGGTACCCCTGCGCTCCACGCACAAGTCGGTTGCCGTAGTGGGTTCCGGCCCCTCCGGCATGGCTGCTGCACAACAGCTGGCCCGCGCCGGCCATGAAGTGACTGTCTATGAACGTCAGGAACGCATTGGCGGCCTGATGCGCTTTGGCATCCCCGACTTCAAGCTGGAAAAGTCGATCATCGACCGCCGCGTCAGCCAGATGATGGCCGAAGGTGTTGTCTTCAAGACACATACCCACATTGGCATCGATATCCCTGCCAAGACCTTGCTGGAGCGCTTCGACGCCGTGGTACTGACGGGCGGCTCGGAAAAGCCGCGCGATCTGCCGGTACCTGGCCGTGACTTGCAGGGCGTCTACTTTGCAATGGACTTTCTGCGCAGCAACACCAAGGTGGTTCAGGGTATCGACACCGAGATCATCTCTGCCCGGGGAAGGCACGTGGTCGTCATCGGTGGCGGTGATACCGGCTCCGACTGCATCGGCACCTCGATCAGACAGGGCGCCCGATCAGTCACGCAGATCGAGATTCTGCCGGAACCACCCGAGCAGGAAGACAAGCTCCTGACCTGGCCCGACTGGCCCAACAAGCAGCGCACCTCCACCTCGCAGGAAGAGGGGTGTACCCGGCTGTTTTCCGTCGCCACCAAGGAGTTTCTGGCCGAGGGCGATCACGTCAAGGGCGTCAAATGCATCAAGGTCGAGTGGAACAAGGACGCCCAGGGCCGCTGGCAGATGTCGGAAGTCGAAGGCTCCGAATTCATCCTCGAAGCCGAGCTGGTCACCCTGGCCATGGGGTTTGTCCATCCCGTACATGAAGGGATGCTGGAAGAGCTGCAGGTGGAGCTCGACCCCCGTGGCAACGTCAAGGGTCATACCGAAGGCCCGGATGCCTACAAGACCTCAATCGATGGCGTTTTTGCCGCTGGCGACATGCGGCGCGGCCAATCTCTGGTCGTCTGGGCCATTCGTGAAGGGCGGCAGTGCGCCCGCGCAGTCGATGAATATCTGATGGGCAGCTCCGACCTGCCACGGTAGCTGCAACGTAACTACTCAGCAAGAAGTTCACATAAGCAGTAGCTGCGGCCCGCCTAACTACCGTTTGGCGGGCCAAATCCATACAAAAGCATTGCCCACGAATTACACATGTTAATTCGCCACTGCAGATGACTTGATATCATACGTTCCGGGATTATTGACTACAATCAATTACATACAATTCGGATCCGAGACACCATGACCATGAAAAACAAGCTTCCAACCGCACTCTTACTCGCAATTATCGGTATGGCCCTGCTGGGACTGTTTCAGCTCGGCAGCATGGTTCCGGCGGGAGGCAAGGCTTTCCTGCCACTGCTGGCACAACTGGCCATTTGCGAATTCGGCTTTTTCGTCTGCGGTATCGGTGCCTTCCTCGGCTGCAAGGCCGACTGGGGCAATTGCCGCCCCTCCATCAACAGCATCGCTGCCATGGTCTGCTTCATACTGGCACTCTATTTTGCCTTTACCGGCTTTCAACTCTGGCCCCAGTAGCATAACCAGACAACAGGGAAACCCCATGGCCAATGTACTGATTCTCTATTCCACCACCGATGGACATACGGTGACGATCTGCAAACGCCTGCAGGAGGTCATTGGCCACCACGATCACGATGTCACACTGCTCCCGCTGAAGGACAATCCCGCTATCGACCTGACCCCTTATGACAAGGTGATTCTTGGCGCCAGCATCCGCTATGGCAAGCATCAGCCCGAGGTCTTCGAATTCATCAGTAAACAGCAGGCCGCGCTGGACAGCAGGGACAACGCCTTCTTCACCGTCAACATCGTCGCCCGCAAACCGGAGAAGAACAGGCCGGACACCAACCCGTACATGAAGAAATTCCTGCAGCAGATCGACTGGCAACCCAAACATCTGGAGGTCTTTGCCGGGCGGCTGGATTTCCCCCGCTACAAATGGTCCGACCGCATGATGATCCGTTTCATCATGTGGATGACAAAGGGGCCGACTGCGCCCGATACCGTCATCGAATACACTAATTGGGAAGCGGTCGAGCAATTCGGAAACCGGCTTGCACAAGGCTGAAACAGCCTGCCATCACGGTTTCAGGCAGGTTCGAACGTCTATAAACTTATAAATACATTTAATTAGACTCATAAATAAATGTTAGCGAGACTAGCTACTCCAGAATTAGCGCTTGCTTAAACTCGTATTATTCATGGTGGATCGCGGATTCTGGCGCTGGGCTGGTGCGTCTGGGCGCCGCTCTGGAGCGAAATTTATAGCAATAGCTACAACTTGAGTGAAGAGCAAGCGCAGGCGTGCCAGAACAGGCCAGGGCCGTGATAGGCTGAAGCCTCTCACCATTTGGGTGAAACGGGACTGCCAAGGGTTTGTCATTGTTTTCATTTACTTATCATAGGCTTTAGCCGCCACCATGAATAAGACGGGTTAAATACTAATGAGCCCCAAAAAATCGTCCGGCAACGAAGCCGTAGAGGTCAAGAACACCACTTGCTACATGTGCGCCTGTCGTTGCGGGATCAGGGTAACGGTCAAGGAAGGCGAGATT
>CAYTPO010000129.1:0-9048 GCA_964439815.1 uncultured Thiotrichales bacterium | reverse complement strand
AGGTTATCGGCTAAGGAGAATAGCCGCGCTATTTGGCGAAGCGGATAAGCTCAGTTGATCGCGATCCACGCATATGCAGCCAAACAGCGTTAAGTCTGACAGGCTCCTAGAGGCCGGTAAAATACGCGCTTTTGTTACGATCCAAATAGTGCGCCTTCCGGCCCTGTTGTAACCCCGGATTCGGGATACGCCGACCACAGAGACACTCGATCTACTCATATTCCACATGCAGCAGCGGTGCGGCAGCCGGTTCCCCATCAAATGACTCGGCGACCCGCTTTCCGGTACCGCTAATGATGAACGTCATTGCATTACCTGCTTTCCAACCGCCTCCATCGAGAATCTCCTGAATGATCACGGCCAGGTCGGGCGTTCTCTGATCAGCACCATGAGCATTCCTTTTCCGCCAGGGAGCAGGTACCCAGGAAACCTGGTGACGAGTGGTCGCTCGCGTTGTCAAATCAAACCGCCGATTGACCAGCTTTTTTGAATAGCCCGTCAATTCACCATGGATATACAACGCGGTTTCCCGAGTATTGACCTCATCTACTTCAAACTGAATCCACGCGCTTTTCACTTTCGATCCGGCAGGCAGTTTCAGCTTGTTGAATCGCAACCCAATAATCTGGGTCTTATTTTCCCTTGTCATTTCCAGATCCGTACTGACCAGGTTGATGCTCCCCGTCGTACTCTCCTCCGCGTCATTGGAACTCTCTGAGATACGTTTCTCGATCATACCTTGTTCACCCGCGGGCTCAGGCAGGGGGTTCTGGGGGTTGTCGGTACCACTTCCTCCTCCCGAGGATGCCCCTTCTTCATCGCCATTCTCCGGTGTACCCTGGCCCTTGCTGATCGTGAAGCGGTCTCGAACCAGTCCCTTGTCATCCAGGAAAACCGACGTGAGGCGGTCTCCTTCGATATCGATGACGACAGATCCCAGCTCTCGATAGGATACTGCCATGGCCGGATGATCGAGACTTCCGCGGCTGCTTACACTCGAAGCATTTCCAGACACGACATAGACGGTTCCCTTGCCATTTTCCGACTTCCGGTAGGCCCCTGTTGCGGGCATTCCATCGGACAGAAGCACACCTTCCACGCGACCATTGCCATGATCGAGAAAAACCTGCGGGTTCCTGGTTGCTTCAACGGATTTGCCATAAAGCCCGTGCAGAAAATAGGATCGCTCATAGGCGTGGGAATGGCCGGTCAACACAAGGTCCACACCATGATCTTCCAGGATGGGTAATATCGACTCGCGAATATAGGTTTCCCGACTGCCACTGTCTGAATCATGGCTTCCCTTGCTATATGGAGAATGATGCCAGGCTGCAATGATCCATTTGGCATTCTGATTCGACAGGTCACTTTTCAACCATGCCACCATACGCTCCTTGAACTGCTGTCGGTTATCCGTGCTGAAATAGGAGTCGAGCATGACAAAATGTATTTCACCAAAATCAAAGGAATAATAGGCCTCCGTATTGGATGCCACTCCACCGGACTCACCTTTTTTCGGGAAACTGAATATGTCGTAATAGGGTCCAGTCTGATAGACCGAGTCGGAGGAATCCTTCCGTTTGGTACCCTTGTTGCCTTCATGATTTCCGATGACAGACCACAAGGCCGTGTTCCGCAGAAACAGCTTGAAACGATCAAAAACCGACACCTGGTACTGACGATCAAGACCGGCAGTGTAGGCGTTATCTCCAAGCATCAGGATCATATCCGCAGGATGCCCTTCGGACCAGGAAGCATAGGCATCCCTGACGGCCCGCGAACCCGCGCCAGACTGGGACCCCGGGTCGCCAAGCACCCAGACCCTGGTACGAACACTGCTTCCTGTCCTGGGCGCAGTGGTGAAATAGTAGCCACTACCACCCGCGATGATCGAGGCTGAGTCTCCTATGGAATAAAAGTAGCGTGTACCCGGCTCAAGTCCATCGATTTTCAACTCATGGTCAATTCGTTGTGAATCATCACTCACGACTCGATTTTGACCATCCACGGCAGAACCAAAAAAGACAACAGAATCGGATTTGTCCCGTGTGCGCCAGCGAACGACCACCTGATCCGGCGCAAGTTGTTGCAGATAGGGACCTCGTTCAAGAGCGGCAGCCGCAAGATCTGCTGAAAAAAGAAGCAGGAACACTGAGAAAATCAGCGTTGTCAGAAAAGTCTTGTTATTGGGAATTGGCATGAAAACGTCCTGGTTTATACTGAAAAGGTTTGCGGAGCGGTCTGAAGGCTCCTAGGAGCCTGTCGGATTTAGCGCCATTTGGTTGCACCCGCAGGAAGTGCCCTTGGGGTGCAAATCCCTGGATGACGATCAACTCCGGGGATCCCCAACAAGTCCCGGTTGATCGGGCCTCGGAATTGAATTATGGAGTTGTTATCCACCCGAAAGCGGGGCTTGAACGCACAAACTGGTACAAGCTCTTGCACCAGCTATCCCCGTTCGAACCCCGGATTCAGGATCCTCATTCCTTATGTGACGCAGGTCACATTTTCTCATTCGACCGTCCAGTGTCTTGAAAGTTCAAACACCCAATTGACGTTACAGATCAGTTGCGCGACAGTGCATGTCGCCATGCCAGAATCGATGGCTCGATACCCAACAATTCCTGCACATATCGACGCAAGGAAAGTGCCCAGAAAACAGTGACCAGGAACACCACCAACGCAGCACCGTTCATGCCATACAGCGGTGTCAGCAGGACACTCATGACAACCAGCGCTACCAGGGAAAAAGAAAATACCTTGAGACAATGGAGCTGATGCCCCGTCACGCTCAGCAGGATGACTACCGGGCCGATTGCAGCCAGAGCAACCTGGGAGGCCGCCAGTATCAGCAAGCTGTCATAAGCGGGTGCAAACTCCGCCCCAAACAGCCGTAGAATATCCTCGCCATAAAACACGAGTATCGTCATTGCCACAGTGGCACCGCCAAATGTCACCAGTGCCGCCAGTGCAACAATGTTCTGAATGGGTCCCAGCTCCTCTGCTGCATAGAGCTTTGACACCCGAGGCATCAACACTGCATTCACCGCAAGAAAGCCGAAGGAAATCACCAAGGCAATCCGATAACCTGCGTTGTAAAGCGCCAGCTGATCCGGCGTGAGAATGAGTCCAACTACCGTGATATCGAGGTCCGCAAAATACTGAGAAAACAGCGTAACTATCAGCAACGGCATGGCTGTCTGAAACCACTCGCGGTCGCGGAATTCCGGTGCAGGCCTGCCCAGCTCCCCAAGTATCCGCCCCCGGAAAATCAGGTAGTGCAATATCGCCATCATCATAATCAACAATGTATGGAGCAGCATCACCTGTTGCGCATTCAAGGGTACCCAGTATTGCGCAGCTACCCAGGCGATCAACAGGAAGGCAACCGGGCGAATAAACATGTTGGGTAACATTGCCAGCACAAACCAGCCATGTGCCTGCGCGGCTCTTTCATGCATACGCATCGTCGCCAGCACGGGCACACAGAGCAAGGCCAATATAAATGTGTTGGTTTGGGTCTCTTCCAGTTGTCCCGAATTGAGGACTATCATCGCAATTCCCGCGAATCCGGCTACCGTGCCGGCCAGAAGAGTGATCTCACGTCCACGCCGTATGAAGCCCCGGATGATCCCTGGCTCACCGGCATGCTGCGCCTTGCCGATAATGCGCATGCTGGCCATCGGAAACCCCAACCCCACTGCGGTTGACAACATGATCAACCAAGAAAAGGCGAGTACATAGATCCCCAGCTGATACGCACCCATCCACCTTGCCAGCAGAATCTGAGTGACTAACACGGTCACTGCCCCTGACAAACGCAGCAGGAATATAAATCCAGACCATCCCAGCAATGATTTCATCTCTTTCATTATATTTCCCGGTTGTCGCTCCCAGGCAGCATGGGGCGATATATTCTGACCGCTATCGGGAAGACAGGTTCCCGACAGAAGCTTATCGTTCAACACGGAATCCCCCAGGATAATGTGAGGCCCATCACAACTGGCGTTGAAAATTCCCAGCGCCTGGAACCCTGATAAACGACAGCACTCTAACTGAACTTAGCCCTCGCAGAATCAGCCCCAATCCATGACCAGAACCTATCAGCTCAACGCCAGGGATTCGGTAACACAAAAATTACCCCTATTCCTGATGATCCTGACGGCGTCGGGAGCATTCGCCATTGTCGAACCCTCCCCCTTTGATATTCTTTCCCTTTTACTGTTTGCCGGAGTTCTGCTACTTGGCCTGCGGATTCCCCAAAAGCTGGGGCTGGCCATTATGCTTGCAATTCTGTTCCTGCTGGCCAACCTGCTCTCATTTGTAGAGGTCAGCAGTTTTGCCAGGGCCAGCCGGTATGCTGCGATCACCGCATACATGTTCATCATCTGGATTCTGTTTGCTTCTCTGTTCTACTATGATGCCAAGTCCATGTCACGGATGTTTTGGCGTGGCTATCTCATCGCGGCACTGGTCAGCGCATTGATTGGCATCGCCGCATTCATGCACCTGCTTCCTGACCCCGAACTGTTTCTCAAACATGGCAGAGCCAAAGGATTATTCAAGGATCCGAACGTCTATGGTCCATTCCTTGTCCCCGCCGTGCTCTATACCGGAACCCGGCTTTTTTCCAGTAACAGAATGGGGAAACTATTCCATGCAACCCTCATCGCCATTCTTCTTGCAGGGCTATTGCTCGGCTTCTCCCGCGCTGCCTGGGGGAATCTGGTCGTTGCCACACTGGTACTGATGATCGTGAGGCTCACAGTCACCAGGTCTTTGAGACTATTGATCAGCTATCTGATTTCGGGAGGTATCGCAATCGGAATATTGATAGTGTGTATCACTGCACTGCTGCAAATTCCTTCGGTTGCTCAAATGATGGAAAAGCGCGCTTCACTGGTACAATCCTATGACGTGGGGGAAACAGGGCGTTTTGGCACCCAAAAGCGTGCGCTCCTGCTGGGACTGAAACACCCGCTGGGAACCGGGGTCGGTGAAGTGCGTGACGAATTTGCCCGCTACCCCCACAACGTCTATCTGCTGACACTCGTGGAAAATGGCTGGCTGGGAATGGTAAGCTTTACCGCATTTCTGTTGCTGCAGCTTGCTGCTGGTTTTCGTTACTTGCGGCATATCAGTCATCATCCGATTCGCAACGAGGTCGATGAAAGCATCGTGATCATATTTGCCGTACTACTGACAACAATATTGCAGAGCCTCTTTATCGACACACTACACTGGCGGCACCTGTTCATCCTACTCGGCGTCATGATCGGCAGCATCTATTGGTCCAATGCAAAAAAAGGTCCGGTACCACCACCTGGTGTGAGGGAGGGGGGAGTGGTGCGTGGCAGCACCGGCCAATAGACAGAACGGTTAGGGACGTTCTATTTCCAACTCGTATATGACACCATCTCGCTCGGTCTCATCAAAGTTATTGTCGACCCGTGGATCAGCAACAAAGAACGACATCTTTCCAGGGGTACGTGTCGACGGACCAATGGCCAAACCCTGCGGCTGCTTTGGCCGTGGCCTTACCGCCTTGATGCTGTGGCGACCAAGATACTCACCTGCCGTGGTGTACTCGAAAATTTCATCACTATCGTTGTTCATCACAAAGAGATGTCCACTTGCCGGATCCCACGCGATACCCTCCGGATCAGTCGGCACATCTTCCGGCTCCGTCGCAAAACGGGCGCTCCCCAATGCCATGACCCGATCGAGAACAAAGCCATTTGCATAGCGATACACCAGAATATTGATACCATGACCACCTGCAACATAGAGGTTTCCTGCGTTGTCGCAAGTGACACCCTCAGGATCCAGCGTGCCGGCCGGCGCCCTCAGCGGGAAGGTATTGACCCAATCAACCATCACCATGTTGCTGCCATCAAAAGAATACCGGTAGAGTCGCTGTCGATCATCATTGACCATATAGAAATGGCCATCGCTTTCACACTTGGTAATCCCGGCCGCTTCCAGGTTTTCCTGTTGCCTGCCAACAGGTTGGCTTGCATCATATTCTCCAAACAGCATGTCTCCAGCAATTGTGGCCTCAAAGACATTGGCGTGGACTTCTTCCCACACCGATACTATTTCGGTAATCTCCGAGTCGGCAATCATCACATGAGAATTTAGCGGATCGATATATACCCCTGCCGGGTCGATCGAACGAACCGGAAGCCAATTGCCAGCGGCATCCTGCCCGGTAGCAAAATACCCCACCGGGGAAATCGAACGAATTGCGGAAGGTATACTGTTGACAGTAATCGTTACTTCATCGAAGGACGTCAATTCACCATCACTCGCGGTCAAACGCAAACGATAGCTGCCAGGTTCGCTGAAAGTCACTGTCGTATCTTCTGCAGAAGGATCTGCAAACGTCACGCCTACCGCACCCGGAGACGACCAGGTAGTGACCACATTCCCTGAAGGCAGCCCATCATCACCAACCTCTCCATCCAGAGATACCGTATTTTCAGGGAGTGAAATGGAAACCGATGGCCCTGCATCCACGACTGGAGCTACATTGACAGGGCCGGAACCGCCTCCATCATCATATTCGATATGTAACCGCGGAGCTCTGGACTTGTCACCATTATAGGAAACAGCGACACGCTCACCCGTTCCGGTAACGACAAACCCAACCTTGCTTTTTCCTTCTCTCCAGCTCGACTGATCGACTATTTCCTGCACTATGGTCGACAGATCCGGGGTCCTCTGGTTCGGGCCCGCGCCATCCGACTTCTTCCAGGCTGGAGGCTGCCAATTGACTATGGAGGCCGTACGCCCCCGGGCAGATATATTGCCGCTATTGGTTTTGAAGGTTTTTACATAGCCGGTCAAACCCTGGAGATGCAACAACGTTGGGGCAGAAGTATTCTCGTCCACGGTAAACTGAATCCAGGCATTGGTGATCACCGACCCTCTGGGTATTGCAATATTCTTGAAACGCAACCCCACGATCTGATTGGAATCCACATCGAAAGTCATTTCCAGATCAGTACTGGAGCGACTGATCACACCGCCCACAGCTTCTTCAGCATCATCCCAACTTCCCGAGATGATGCTGTCCACAGTACCCGCCAACGCACTACCAGCAAACAGGTGCGTTGTCATCACGACTGTCAGTATTCCCGGAACGAAATGTTTTCCCTTTTTCTTGAGAATTACCACGGTAACCTTATCCTCTTGTTTGAAGTAACGAGAATCCATTCTCAGATTTGAAACCACGTCTTCCCTGGCGCGATGCCTGGCAAATTTCATTTTGGTTGGTAGCTGCCCTGTGTTCGCATCAACAATGCCGATGTTTTCTCAAGCAGCCATGCGCCAGGAGCCTGTTGGACTTTACCGTTTGAAGCGAAAATCACTGGGGCTAATTAAATCAGCTTATCGTGTGAGGAGAATAGCCGAGCTATTTGACAAACAGGATAAGTTGATTTAATCACCATCCGGGGATTTCCACCCCAAGGGCACTTCCCGCGGGCGCAGCCAAACAGCGTTAACTCCGACAGGCTCCCAGTACGCCATCAAACCCAATTTGATGGCGTACCTGTTCAACGCGTTATTTCAGCTTCAAAAATCCGACCATCTCGTTCCTCGGGGTCATAGTTGTTATCAGTCATCGCGTCCGCGATATAAAAGGACTGCTTGCCTGGTGTGACGGATGATTGACCGATCGTCAGCCCCTGAGGCTGTTTTGGTGCCGGGGAAAACCCACTTATATCGAACTTGGCAAGAAAAACGCCCGCATCGGTATATTCGAAGATCGCATCGTCATCATTTGACATGACGAACAGATGCCCACTGACAGTATCAAAGGCAATGCCTTCAGGATCACTCGGAATACCTGAACTCGTACCGGCTGTCGTGGTCAGATCTACAACCTTGTCCAATACAAAACCGCTGCTTTCGTACCGATAAACGACAATGTTCAAATCGACACCACCAATCACGAAAACCCTGCCAGTCGCCGGATCACAGGTAATACCCTCGGGATCTGTCGTTTCTGCAGTGGTAGATACGGTGTCAGTCAGGGTGAAGCCGGAACCACTGACAAAGCTGTAGCGATAGATCATCTTGCTATCATCGTTGGAGACATAGTAATGACCATCGTTGCCACAATAGGCAATACCGGTTGCTTCCTTGTTTTTCAGTATTCCCGAAGGTACCGGCGTAATGTCATACTTGCCCACAAGTTGACTGCCAACCAGATCGGTTTCAAATACATTGTAGGGAGCTTCTTCCCATACGGGCAGGATCTCGGTGATTTCGGAATCCGGGATCAGCAGCCGCCCTGTCGACTCATCATAGAGTACGCCTGCCGGGTCAGTGCTTGGCACTGTCAACGGATTGCCCGCAGTGTCGTAGCCGGTATTAAAATAATTCACCTGGGTAATCGACTGGATGGCGCTTGCAGTACCCTCTTCATATATCTGTACGATCAACTCATCTTCGGTCGTCAACTCACCGTCCGTTGCGCTCAGATGCAGAATGTAGGAGCCCGGATCGGCAGTAAATTCAACGGTCGTATCCACCGCATGAATGTCGCCAAAAGTGACCGTACCTGTACCTGTACCGCCCACATGCGACCAGACTGTTGTCAACTGAGCAGGTTCTGGCAAACCGTCATCACTGACGGTGGCATCCAGCGCAACCGCCACCTCTGGTAGCGTGAGGACAGTATCTTCACCGGCATCAACGACCGGGGCCTGATTATTTCCCCCCGTATACTCGATATGCAGTAAGGGAGCCGCCGCGGCATCCCCATTCCAGGATTCAGCCACCCGAGTACCCGAACCGGAGACAATCAATGTGATCGCATTCCCTGCAACCCAGCCAGTGCGAGATACGACCTCCTGAATCGGGCCTGATAAATCCGGAGTTTTCTGTGCCGGTCCCGCTTCACCTACCGCCGTCCAGTCAGGTGGTACCCAGCTGGTGCTGGCTACAGTTCTGGGCAGTCCGGAAATACCATACTTCGTCGTCTTGAAGGGGTTTGTATCATCTGCGGCCGCCGCATCGATGACAAGCGATGTCGCAACC
>CAYTPO010000128.1:0-3018 GCA_964439815.1 uncultured Thiotrichales bacterium | reverse complement strand
TATTAATACGGAAGGTGGTTTGGTTTTTTATCAACCTATTCTCGGACAGCCTCCTAGGAGCCTGTCGGACTTAACGCTGTTTGGCTGCAAATCTCTGGATGTCGATTAACTCAACTTATCCTGTTCGTCAAATAGCTCTGCTATTCTCCTCACACGATAAACTGACTTAATTCACCTCCAGTGATTTTCGCTTCAAACGGTTAAGTCCGACAGACTCCAAGGTGAATTACGCAGTCTCTCATCAGGCATTGATACCCTGAGCTATCTGCCAACAGACTCTCAGTATTTCGCCGGGTCAATGGATAAACTACCCCGCAGCAGCCACCTAGGAGCCCGGTGATTACCTCATGCCAAAACCCGTATCTATCAAACTCGTCATCCCGCAATGCCTTGTCATAGTGCTTTTTCTGGCCGTATCAGGCTGTGCAACATTGAGCAAGACGGAATGCCTCAAGGCCGAATGGCGCGAAATTGGCTTTGAAGATGCCGCCAATGGCTATCCGGTTACGCGAATCAGTGAGCACCGAAAGGCCTGTTCAAAGCATGATGTAGCCCCTGACCTGGATTTGTACCGCGCTGGTCATGCTGTCGGGCTGAGAGAGTTTTGCCGTTATGCCAACGGCGTCAAACGCGGGCTGGACGGGTATCAGTATGAAGGTATCTGTCCGGCAGAACTCGAAGCCGATTTTCTCGCCGGGTATCGCAAGGGGCACTCCGTCCATGAACTGCGTGCCGATAGAAGCCGGCGGCAAAACGAATTGAATACCCTGCGTGAAAAACTCCGTAAACAGGAAAAGCTGATCAGCGAACATGAAGGCGTCATCAGCAGCGCCAACTCCACCCCGGCGCAACGCAGCGAATCCCTGGATATCATCCGCGAGGCGGAACGGGAAATTACCCGGGCACGGGATGATATTTCCGAGATTGAGCTGGATGTCGATCACCTGCAGAAGGAAGAATCGCGGTTGCGATCCCGGTTGGGAATATAGCGCCGCGTGTGGTGGTATAGAACAAGACCAACCCGGGTACCTCCATTATCCGCTGCCAGATAACCCGTCGATGCTGCCGGCATTTGCCCGGCAGCATCCCCGGATTCAGGATTTACGCAGACTGTGCCATGGCCAAGCGAATGCGTTCGGCGTAATCCTCGTCCGCCTTTACAAATTGCGCCAGCATGCGTTGTTGTACGGATTTGCCGGCCTGTACCAGGCCTTCGGCAATGGTGGTCGCAAGCCGCACTTTTTGTGTTTCATCCATCAGGCGGAACAGATCCCCGGCCTGACTGTAGTGGTCTTCATCCTCCGGCAAACCATATCGGGTTATCCATGCGGCATCCAGCACCGGCATTGGCGGTTCGGCCACGGAGGGTTCAGGCACGGGAGCACCGTCGTTGATCTGGTCATTGGGATAAAAGTTTACCTCGGGCTCCTGCACACTTGGGATGCCTTGTATCGGGCAGCCACCGGCCATCGCACCATCCCGCTGGTAGTGGTGAACAGGACATTTTGCAGCATTGACGGGCAGTTGGTTGGCATTGACGCCAACGCGATAACGGTGTGCATCCTGGTAGGCCAGCAGGCGACCCTGCAGCATTTTGTCCGGTGAGGCACCTATTCCGGGCACCAGATTACTGGGTGCAAAACAGGCTTGCTCGGTTTCTGCAAAATAGTTGTCGACGTTGCGGTTCAGTTCCAGTTGTCCGACCTCGATCAGTGGGAAGTCGGCATGCGGCCAGATCTTGGTCAGGTCGAATGGGTTGATCCTGTAGTCTTTTGCCTGTTCCTCGGTCATGATCTGAACCTTTGCAGTCCAGCTCGGAAAGTCGCCGTGATCGATCGCTTCGACCAGATCCTGCTGTGCGCCAAACGGGGAGGCAACTGCGGCCTGCGCATTCGTCAGGTTCCTGATGCCCTGATTGGTCTTGAAATGCCATTTGAACCAGAAGCGCTCGCCCTGTGCATTCCAGAAACTGAAGGTGTGTGAGCTGAAGCCGTGCATGTGGCGGTAGCTGGCAGGAATGCCGCGGTCTGACATCAGGATCGTCACCTGATGCAATGATTGCGGGTGGTTGGCCCAGAATTCATAGATGGCTGCCGGATCGGGCAGGTTGGTACGCGGATTCTTCTTTTGTGAGTGGATGAAATCCGGGAACTTGATGGCGTCTCGCAGAAAGAAGACTGGCGTGTTGTTGCCCACCATATCGTAGTTGCCTTCGGTCGTGTAGAACTTGATCGCAAAGCCACGGGGGTCACGTGCATAGTCGCTGGAATCCTGTCCACCGCCGACGGTGGAAAAACGCACAAAGACATCGGTTTTCTCACCCTCGCGCTGCAGAAACCGGGCGATGGTGTAGTCGTTCATCGGATTGGTTACGGTAAACGTCCCATAGGCTCCGGTTCCCCGGGCATGAACCACACGCTCGGGAATCCGCTCGCGATTGAAATGGGCCAGCTTCTCGAAGGTGTAGTGATTGTCAAAGGTCAGTGCACCACGTTCGCCAACACTGATGCTGTTGTCATCATCGGCAACGGGTGAGCCGGTTGCCGTGGTCAGGGTGTTCTTGTTCATCATCGTTTACTCCGGGTAGTCGTTGATTTTGCAGGTCAGTTGAACCCGAATCCGAGGCTTGAAGCTCGGATTCAGGCGGAAGTAACTGACCTGCTGACCATCCTGAAGCAGTCAGGTTAATTTGTATAATATATTGATCCAATGTAATTGATAGTTATTGACGATGATTAACTGAAGCTCGCCTGCTGCTTTTCACTGCCGCTTCATGACCGTGTTCCGCGCCCGCTATTGAGCAACCATAAGCTGGTGAAGAACAACAGCAGGATAAAGCCTGCAACCGTCAGGTAGGAGAGGTAGAGCGGGATATCTGTGGCGCCGAGCAGCCCGTATCTGAAGGCGTTGATCATGTAGAGGATCGGGTTGAGCAGGGAGACGCCTTGCCAGAATTCCGGCAGCATGGAGACGGAGTAGAAAATGCCGCCCAGGTAGGTCAACGGTGTCAGCACGAAG
>CAYTPO010000127.1:0-27698 GCA_964439815.1 uncultured Thiotrichales bacterium | reverse complement strand
AATAGGAAGCCTACTGCGGAAAAGCCATTTTGGCCCTTTTTCCCCCTGGTTTTCGTCAAATATAGCCAATATTCTCCTCAAATCAGTGAAAAAAATGGCCTAATATGGCTTTCCCTCGCTACGACTACTATTCTCGGACAGCCTCCTAGTGGGGTTTGATGGAGCATCCGCGTCTCGCGGGGTGAGGTCAGCCGGGTTTTTCTGCGGTCAATGGTTGCCTGCAACGATTGCAGATATACCGGGTACCCTTGAAGATGATCCGGTTATGGCGAGTAGCCGACAGTGCGGTCTCACCGCAGCCACAGTAGTAGATATAGCGTCGCTGCCGCCGGATCACCAGTCCTTCGAGGCTGGTTGTATGGGTGGCGCGCGGGTTTTCAATACCAAAAACCTGCATCACCTGGCGCCATTCCGCGCCATGGGGTTTGCAGCGTTTGCGTGGAAAGCGATGATCGACCACGTAATGTGCAACTTCATGGGGAATGGTGTCATTCAGACCCTCGTCCAAATGACGGGCAAACAGCATTGGGTTATAGCGGAACCAGCGCTGGTCGTGCTTGCGTACAAAGTATCCCCAGGCAGAGCCATAGACATCGAATCGGATGGGCAGTGGTTGCAGCTTCAGACTGAAACGGGTGTTGGCCAGTGTGATGAAGCGGTTGCTGGTGTCCTTGATCAGATTGATTTGCTCATTGGTGAGAAAAAACGTGTTAGGGGTGTCTGTCATGGTGGTTCATTCCTGGCTGGAGAAGAGCACCAGCCCGCTGCCTGTCTGCAGGACCAGCCCCTTCGGGGTGATTTTTTCGATGCGGTACTCGCTACCGGGCAGTGTGGCGCCTTCCTGCACTTTCTGCATATTGATCAGCGCAAATCGCCTGGCCGGGTTGTCGCTGTAGACAATGGTATTGATTTCGAAATGCTGCAGGGCATCCCGGGTGGCATCGTCCATTTCCTGAATGGATTCTGTGCCGGTTTTCTCTTTCGGTACAGAGCGTTGCTCGTCCTCAGCGGGTGGTGTGGTGCTTGCATTGGGTATGACTGCGGTATTTACCGTCGGTCGGGAAGCGGTGGCGGGTTCGAGTTTGCTGACTCTCGCGTTGCCGAGTTCCTTTTCCAGCGGTCGCAGTATTCTGGATGCGATCCGAGGTGCGGGTTGAGTGGTGATCGGGGGTGTGGCGGGTTTGGCTTCCCGGTCCTGTCTGGCGGCTTCGAGAATCTCCTCAGCGTTGGGGGGCTCGGTCGTGATGCCGGTGTCATTGCCCAGATACAGCAGCGCATAGATACCCAAGTTCACCAGCAATAGCGCGATGATCACGGGTATCCAGATATTCCTCCGTGAAGGTGGGTGTTTGATATACAGGGTGTCGGTAACGGATTGCGCCTGCTGTTGGCGCTCCTTCTCGGATTGTTTCAGCGCTTCGAGTATCAGTGACATCAGTGGTTACCTTGCTCGGGTTTCAATAACAGCGGGGTTGCCGGGTAGATGCTCTTTTCCAGTTTGAGCAGGGTGCGCACCCCGGCGATGCCATCCACACTGAGTCCGTGTGTACGCTGGAAGTCTCTTACTGCCTGTTCCAGCTGTGCGGTAAACACACCAGGTGCTGCAGCCGCTGCCGGCAACAGATCGAGTATCTGAAACTGCTTCCAGAGCCAGCCGAAATCCTCCCCGGGGCTGCCGGGAACGATACTGGTTGCGCCGGATGGGGGCGTGTGCCAGAGCGTCAGAAACTTCCCTGGCCATCGGGCCGCCAGTGCAGTGTAGTCGATCCCCCTCGCGGGTTGACTGCCGTCCATTATGGAAAACCGATTCCCGCGAAGCGAGTGTATGAGCCATTGCTGTGGTTCGCCGGACTGATCCTGCAGCTCAATTACGGCGGGTCGATTGTAACTGATGAAGCTCTCCAGGCTGCCGGTTGAGTAGAGACAGGGAATACCGGCATCTTCCGCCTGTTCACAAGCCGGTAATGGGCTGTCGGGCTGGAGAGGTATCTCCCAGAGTGCGAACAGTGAGGCCAATGCGGAAAGCTGTTCATGAGCTGTCACGACAGCTTCTTCTGCGGCAATTGGCGAGTTCTCTGCGTTGAGCGCTTCGACATACTCGAGCGTTGGGAGCTGCTGCCTGATGATCTCGTGGCGCAACGTGCTGGCAGTTGCTGCTTTGCTGTCCGAATTGCCCGGTTGGGCCAGGAGGTACCAGGTGAGTGCTGCAGCCGCACCCAGCATGGGAATCACGACGTTGCGCCAGCGATGCGATTGTGCTGTGCCACGGGTTGTGCCGATGGCGACTTCTCTGGCAGCCTGGGAGAGCAGCTTGTGATCAACGAGCTGCTTCTGGCGCGCATAGGCGCCGGTCAGGGCGCGATCGGCGATCAGATTGATCTTGCGGGGAATCCCGGCAGAATGTCTGAACAGGCGCTTGATGGCCTTCGGTGTGAACAGGGTGCGGTTGATGCCGGCTATTCTCAGCCTGTGTTGCAGGTATTCCCCCGTTTCCGTTGCGCTCATGGGTTGCAGGTGATAGCGGGCAGTGACGCGCTGGGACAATTGTCGAAGGTTTGGCTGTTGCAGGATTTGCCGCAGCTCCGGCTGGCCGATCAGGATGATCTTCAGCAGCTTCTTCTGCCCGGTCTCCAGATTGGTGAGCAATCTGATCTGTTCGAGGGTGTCAAAGCCGAGATTCTGTGCCTCGTCGATGACCAGGATAGCCTGCTCGTTACGTGCATTGATGGTCAGCAGCCATTGGTTGAGCGCGTCGACCAGATGCTTGATACCGGGATGGTCCGGGTAGTGAATGCCGAATTCGTCGCAGGCAGAGGCTAGCAGCTCCAGCGGACTCTGCATGGGGTTGAGGATCAACGCAAAATGGTTGCCTGCGACGCCTTCTTCGAGCATCGAGCGACATAACGTCGTCTTGCCTGCGCCCACCTCACCGGTCAGAACGATGAAGCTGCTGCTCTCATCAGTGCTGAACAACAGATGCGCGAGCGCTTCCCTATGCTGCTCGCTCATATAGAGGAAGCGGGGATCGGGGGTTATGTTGAAAGGCTTTTCAGTCAGCCCGAAGTAGCTCAGGTACATCCATCATCTGTTGGCAGGGTTTGGCGGATTTTAACAGGTTTGGTGGTAACTACTCAGCTCACCTCTGAAATCCAATATCTCTGCGTTGAAAAATGGTCATTTACGCTTGTAAACCCACATTTTCCGCCTTGATCTGACGGATTTCAAAGGCAATCCAGGCAGCTACTGCTTGTGTGAGCTACTCGCTTAATTGTTACGTTTGATGCAGATATCCGTCTGTGGCCGGATCATGCTATCCTGAATCCGATGAATTTGCAGTCAGCACTCAGTCGGGACAGCGATTGGCAACCGATCCTGGCCAGTGAGTTTCAAGCCCCCTACATGCACAGCCTGGAAACCTTTCTGCAGCAGGAGGAAGATGCCGGAAAGATCGTCCATCCGTTGCCTGCGCAGCGTCTGCATGCCCTCAATACCACGCCGTATGCCCACGTCAAGGTGGTGATCCTCGGACAGGATCCCTATCCCTCCCCGGGGCATGCCCACGGCCTCAGTTTTTCGGTGCTACCGGAAGTCTCGCCGCTCCCCAAATCGCTGCAGAATATCTATCGCGAGTTGGCCGATGACCTGGGTATCGCAAACCGCACAGGCTTTCTGCAGCCCTGGGCCGAGCAGGGAGTCTTGCTGCTCAATGCCGTACTCAGCGTGGCAGAGGGGAATGCCGGCAGCCATCGGGGCAAGGGGTGGGAGATGTTGACTGATCGTATTGTCGAGGCATTGAATGCGCATCCTGCGCCACTGGTCTTTTTGCTGTGGGGTGCCTATGCACAGAAAAAGGGCCGCATCATCGATCGCAGCAGACATGCTGTCATCGAGTCACCTCACCCCTCGCCGCTATCGGCTTATCGGGGATTCTTTGGCAGCAAGCCATTTTCCAGAACCAATGCGTATCTTGCAGCGTTCGAGCGGGAGCCGATTGACTGGCAATTGTAAATGACGAGTATTCCATCCAATCTGATTTGATGGAGTACTTGTGTGTCAATCGCGTTTGAACAGGTACATCTTGTCACTGAAGGTGGCAACCCAGGCCGGCTTGTAGACGATCATGACCGTCATGGCAATGCCGTTGAGCGTGCCTTCCGGTAGCGCCAGCAACAGCAGGAAGGGGAGGTAGTTCTGGTTCAATTCGGCAACCGAATAGGCGTGGCTGGTGGCGAGCAGTCCGTAGGCCGTGACACCGGCCAGCAATATCCCCAGCGAGGCCGCAAAGAAGCAGTTGAGAAAGATATAGATAAACAGGTTGTGAGGCAGTTTGCTCTGGGAAAAGCGGCGCAGATTATGGGTCACCAGTGTGGGAATGGCGCCAAGGATCAGTGTATTCAATGCAAAGGTTTCCCAGCCACCCCGACCGTCCAGCGTTGTTGCCAGCACCAGGGCCTGCACCGCCAGAAAGGCAAACTCCCAACCGAACATCAGGGCCGCAGCGCTGGCACCGAGAAAATGGAAACTCTGGCCTGGTGACACACCGGCCTTGAGGTTCCAGAACAGCAACAGGATGACGATGGTTGCAAAGTAGACGTTGGCAGAATCGCGCTCCAGCAGCTTGTGCCAGGGTGCGCGCCAGATGGCGGTGGCTGTGAGGATGGCATACAGCAACCAGCTGATCATCAGCCAGCCTGAAGAAATGAGATCGGCAGGAATATCCATTACTTCAGTCTATGGTGATCCAGCAGGGAATCAAATGATATTTGACAACAGTTTCCTGCAATCAGGGTGCGGGTTAACGCTGGATAATCTTCTGCAGATCCCCCATCACTTTCGTATGCAATTCCTTGAGGTGGTCGTGCAATTCCCTGAGCTTCTCTTCCCAGGCTTTCTGCCGCTTGTGCGCATTGATGATGGCCTGCATAGATTCAGCCTTGATCTGCTCGCCCTGCAGATAGAACTCGATGGTCTTTTCGTGGGTGCGCAGCAGATTCTCATGGGTTTCGATCGTATCCATCAAACCTTCGAACTCACGCTCCTCATCTTCCAGGATATGTTCCAGCTTGTAGATGAGTGCCTCGAGCCGACCCTGTTCGTGTTGCCACTCCCTCAGGTCGTCCAGCCAGCGGGAATGCTCCCGGTGCCAGGAGGAGTACTCCTTCTGCAGGCGCCCGATCTCCTTGCGTGCCTGGTTTTCCGGAATGGCGGTGTGTGATACTGATGCTATCTGATTCATTGATTTTTACGACTCCGTTCCTTTCTTTAAGGATAGTACATATCTCTGAAGCTGCATCCTGAAAGTGGATTTTTCAAGAGTCTGAGAGCTGAACCCGAATCCCGGGAGCCTGTCGGAAAATGGTGCTCATGCACATGGCCAGTAAATCCATAGTAATATGCAGTCTCCGAGACCATAAAAAGACATCACAGCATCATGAAAGGCTTTACCTCCAGAATACTCCACAGTGACCTGCAGCATCCGATCGAACATGGCTCCCTGCATAAGCCGATTCACACATCGGTGGCATTTGGTTACCCGAACTCCCGCGACATTGCTGCGGTGTTTCAGGGCAGGAAGCAGGGCTACTCCTATGCACGGCAAATCAACCCGACCGTGGTAGCGCTGGAGCAGAAGATTTCGCTGATGGAGGGCGGAGTTGCCACGGCCTGCTTTGCGACTGGCATGGCGGCCATTGCTGCCATCATGTTTGCGCTGCTGCGTCAGGGAGACCATCTGGTTTCCAGCCAGTTTCTGTTTGGCAATACCAACAGTCTGTTCAATACCCTGAAGAACATGGGTATCGAAGTCAGCTTTGTCGATGCAACCAACGCCGATGAGGTGGCTGGCGCCATCAGGGACAATACACGGGCTGTGTTCGTTGAGACCATTGCCAATCCCTGTACCCAGGTGAGTGATCTGGCAGGAATTGGTCAGCTCTGTGCCAGGCATGATCTCTTGTATATCGTCGATAACACGATGACTTCGCCCTACCTTTTCAAACCGGTCAGCGTCGATGCCGGGCTGGTGGTCAACTCACTGACCAAGTTCATCGCCGGTCATGGGGATGTCCTCGGTGGTGCGGTGACTGAAACAGGGCGCTTCGACTGGTCGCAATTCCCGAATATCTACGATGTCTACAAGAAAGGTGATCCGGTGAACTGGGGATTGCTGCAGATCAAGAAAAAGGGTTTGCGCGATACCGGGGCGACACTCAGTGCCGAGGCTGCTCACCAGATTGCCATTGGCGTGGAAACGCTCGCACTGCGGCTCGAGCGCTCAGCCGCAAATGCCAGGATTCTGGCGGAATTCTTCAATGATCACCCGGCCATCAGCAAAGTCTACTATCCGGGTCTTCCAAGCCATCCCGAGCAGCAACGTGCAGCAAGCCTGTTTCGCTCTGGCGGTGCGCTGATGAGCATCGAACTCAGGGAGGGTATCGACTGCTTTGATGTACTCGATACGCTGGAGATTCCGATCGTGTCGAGCAACCTGGGCGACAATCGCACCTTGGCGATTCCTGTCGCGCAGACTATCTATTTCGAAATGGGGGCAGAGCGTCGGGCTTCCATGGGCATCTCGGACGGGATGATCCGTCTATCGATCGGAATCGAGGATATTGATGATCTGCTCGAAGATTTCCGTCGAGGATTGCCGTCTTGAGGCAAGGTTCGGCCGCCAATTTACCAGGTTTTGCCGAACCCTGACCGTGTGGCCTGATATCCCGGACGAGTGGGCTATTCGATGTGTCAAAAAATGTTAAATTACCCGCATAACAGGGCAAAGGGATTCGGTTATGTCGGGCATCGTATTTTATTTGAGGAACAAGCAGAAACGCAGCAGCAAGAAACGCCTGGAAGTTGTTTCATCATGAAATCTTCAGTTGCTGTGGCCTTGATCATTGGGTTTGTCATTGGTTACAACTGCTATCTCCATGTATGGGATGGAGATCTTTTACCCAGTTCGATCACGGCTGTGGTCGCTTCCGTGGGGTTTCTGTTGTGGTTTGGCCGTATGGCCCGACACTGGGAAAGCAGCATCAAATCCCGTTGATGGAGCGTGGCCGGGAAGCGCCTCGCTATTGTGACGGGATCGGGTTGGTGGCAATGCCATTGCGCTCCAGCACGGCGTGAATCTTTCTGGCCGTACTGGCCAATCGCTTCAGGTCGCCAAACGTCGGCACGTCACCAGCGGACAGGCGGCGCTCCCAGTCGCTCATTTCAATGTCGATGTGTTCCAGCAGTTTCAGTGAACAGCCATTGCAGGATACCGAGCACAGCGCCTCCTCACCCAGTTCAAATGGCATGACTTGCCTGATCTGATCGATCAGGTTTTGCATTGCAGCGCGTGTATCGGGTTTCATGCCAAGGGTCAGGTGGTGCTTCAAAAGGGGCGATAGGAAGGCTTCTGGCCGGTTTTCGACTCCAGCCTGTCGCGGGATGATTTTTTCAGTCCCTTCACTACCAGGAACCAGGAGTTGTCGATCATCCGTTCCAATTCCGCTGGCGGAATGCTGCCGTCGAGCAGTACTGTGTTCCAGTGCTTCTTGTTCATGTGATAGCCGGGTATGACGGCAGGGAGCAGGTGGCGCAGCGCATTGGCCTCGTCGGGATCGCATTTGAGATTGACCCGCAAGAGACCTTCGGCATCGCTGCTCAGCAATGCGAACATCTTGCCTTCGACCCTGAAGACCGAGACCTCCGGACCGAAAGGATAGTCCCGGGTGGCTTCGGCCTTGCCCAGCAGGTATTGACTGATGGTCTCCTCATCCATTGGCAGTTGCACGGATCCTATTGTGGTGGCTGCATGTACTTCTGCATCTGCTGCAGCGGATTGAACTTCTGATACCCGGCGCCGGGCGCAAAGTCCCTCGCGGACAAGCGGGCTTTTTCCACCTTGCTGACGATCACGCTGTTGCCGTTGCGCAGATCCTTGACCTCCATTGGGAAGCCGTCGAGGTCGGGTGCCAGCGAGCGCGCGAACTTGCCGGCAGCAGCCCCCGACATGCTGGCTGACTTTTCCGCCAGCTTGCGTGACAGGCGAAACATCTTCTGCATGGTCGTGAAATCACTGGCTGAGATCCCGGCATCTTCAATGGTGGCCACACAGGCTTCGGCGGTTTTCTGACCGTCCGTGATGATATCGGTCAGCGTACAAGGGATGCCATTCACCTTGATCCTGCTGCTGGTTGGCTTGATTTCCACCTTGGGTACCCTGGGTTGCTGCTGGTTCAGGCCCATGCGCTCCTCAATGACCTTGCGTTGCTCCGGTGGCAGATTCTTCAGCTGCGCCAGCATTGTGTCGCGCATCATTTTCATCATGCTGGAAGTCTGTTCGATGGCCTTGTTATCCAGCTCGAAATACTGCTTCTCCTGATCATTGATCATGATGATCTTTTCGGCGCGGGTATCCATGATAAAGCGTCCTTTCTTCTCGGGTGCCGATATCAGGACGAGGGAACCCTTGATGGACATGCTGTCGGGAGAGCCGGGTGCATTGGTCTTGAAGCGGATGATGGTATCGGCAAATCCCGTTGGAACAGAGCATAGTCCAATGATGATTGCGGCAAGAGAAATTCGTTTCATGGTATCGCCTGTTTAGCTGAGCTGCTTGATCAATGCGCCAACATCGATGGGTTGGCCGGTATCGACTTTGATATGCGGAATGCCTGCGGGTACAGGCTCCATGTTCTCCAGCTGATAGGTCAGTACGCTGGTCGTGGCGTCCGAAATATTGTCGGCCTCGGCGGCACGTTTCGTGAGCCGTTCTTCGAGAACCGCCCTGTCTGCCGTTGTCGTGATGACCGTCAAGGGAATACCGGATGCCTCGGCAGAGGTAACAAATGGCTGAATCTGCTGCTGGCGGAGAAAGGTGGCATCAATGATGACGCCATAGCCTGCTGCGGAAATGGTCTTTGTCAGATCCAGCAGTCGCTGGTAGGTTTTTTCCGTCAGCTCCGGGGCGTACAGGCCGCTGTTGAGGTCGCCACTGCTGACTGCCGTGGCGGCAAACAGACGCTTGCGCTCCTTGTCGGAGCGGATGCGAAATGCGCCTATCGTCTCCAGCAATTGCTGACTGAGCCAGGATTTGCCGCTGCCGGAAACACCCCGCATCAGCAGCACGACGGGGGAGGTTTCCCGGGTAAAGGACTCTGCCAGGTCGGTATAGCTCTGGTAGGCCTTGAGGACTGCCTGCCGATCTGCGTCGGAGAGACCCTCCTGACCCAGCCGGAAGCCGGCAATCTTGGCGCGAACGATGGCGCGGTAGACCTGGTAGAAGCGCAACAGGGGCAGCCCTGCATAATCGCCGGTCTGCTCCAGATAGCGGTTCATCAATCGCTGAGCCATGGGAGCGACGCCGCGATCGGTCAGATCCATCGTGATGAAGGCCAGTTCGCTCATGACATCGATCCAGCGAAACTCGTCATTGAATTCGATGCCGTCGAAAATGACCACCTTGTCATCGACAATGGTGATATTGCCCAGGTGCATGTCGCCGTGGCATTCACGGATGAAGCCATCGGCCTTGCGCTGCTCCAGCAGGGGTTTTAACTGGAAGAACTGAGCCTCGGACCAGGCTTCCAGCCGGTCGAGCTGATCGAGCTGTGCTTCATCATCCAGCAACGGCCTGATCTGGGCAAAATTCTGTGCCACCGGCGCATAGACGGACTCTGCCGAGCCCAGCTCGGTGGTGTTATCGGCAACGGCTGCCGTGGCATGGAAGGTGGCAATGTCATCGGCAATGTCATCGATGATCTCATTGGTCAGCTTGCCTGCGGCCAGCAGTTTGTCGAGCAGTTTATCCTGGTCGAAGCGGCGCATCTTGACGGCATATTCGATGATGGGGCCATCGCCTTCGAGTTCCGGCTTGAAGATGGAGCCGCGGATCGGAATGGCTTCCAGGTAGATTTCAGGCGCCAGGCGACGGTTGAGGCGAATCTCTTCCTCGCAGAAATGCTTGCGGTCTTCCAGCTTGAGAAAGTTGAGAAAACCGAAATCCAGTGGCTTCTTGATCTTGTAGGCGTAGTCACCAGCGAGCAGAACCGAGGATATGTGGGTTTCCATGAGTTCCACCTCATCCACCGGATGGGGAAACGGGTGCTGGCTCTGCAAGGCCCTGACCAGTTGCATATGTTGTTCGACGCTCATTTGTTCTTCCATTATAGTACTGCCCGATTATTCTGTTTATCCGGTCCGATGCTGAATGCACATTAGCCCGACGTCCGAAGTGGCGTAATGATAGACTACTAACCTGACAACTCCAAAGTGTCGTGAACCCCTGTTTCCAGACCCATGAATCCCTTCCTGTCGATCGCCTCGCTTTGCCACACCGGGAGCCTGTCGGAGTTAACGCTTTTTGGATGCGCCCGCAGGAAGTGCCCTTGGGGTGCAAATCCCTGGATGGCGATCAACTCAGCTTATCCTGCTCGTCAAATAGCCCTGCTATTCTCCCCACATGATAAACTGATTTAATTCGCCCCCAGTGATTTTCGCTTCAAACGGTTAAGTCCGACAGGCTCCCAGAGATCAATGACCAGATCCCGCAAGAAAAAAAACCACCGAACCGGCAAGCGCCTTAGTATCTGGAGAGTGCTGCTGTGGCTGCTGCTGATCTCTGTGCTGTTCGCGCTGGTTGTCGGCATTCCCTATGTCTGGAAGCTTGACAGGCAGATCACCTCGCGCTTCGAGGGCAATCGTTGGGAGCTGCCGGCGCGTGTCTACTCCCGTCCGCAGGAGTTGTATGTCGGCCTGAAGATGAGCAAGGCCGCAATGCGACGCCAGCTGGAGTGGCTCCACTACGTCAAGGTGCACGCGGTACGCAAACCTGGCGAATACAGCGAGCGAAACGGCAAGTTTGATATCCATACGCGCAGTTTCAACTTTCCCGACGAACATCAGGCTGCGCAGAGGATTGGCGTGCAGATTCGGGATGGCAGTGTCAGTTCGCTGACCGACCTGGCATCAGGCAAGGCTCTGGCGCTGTTCCGGCTGGAACCGGTGCGTATTGCCAATATCTATCCCCGGCACAACGAGGATCGCCTGCTGGTCAAGCTGGAGGACGTACCACCGCTGCTGGTACAGGCATTGCTGCTGGTGGAGGATCAGGACTTCTTCGAGCACCATGGCGTGCAGCCCAAGTCGATCCTGCGCGCGATGATTGCCAACCTCAAGGCCGGACGCACGGTGCAGGGTGGCAGTACGCTGACGCAGCAGCTGGTCAAGAACTTCTTTCTGACCAACGAAAAGACGGTAACCCGCAAGCTCAACGAAGCCATCATGTCGTTGTTGCTGGAGTGGCATTACGCAAAGGACGAGATCCTGCAGGCCTATCTGAACGAGATCTACTTGGGGCAGAATGGCGCCCGGGCGGTGCATGGTTTCGGTCTCGCCAGCCAGTTCTACTTCCAGCGCAATCTGGCCGAGCTGACGCCGGAGCAGATCCTGCTGCTGGTGGGGATCGCCAAGGGCGCTTCCTACTTCGATCCACGGCGGCATCCCGAGCGTGCCAGGGCACGGCGCGATATCGTCATTACTGTCCTGGTCAACAAGGGCGTGCTGGATCAGGATGCCGCCAGAATCCTGATGGATCGCCCGTTGCAGGTCACTCGCAAGATGCCCTCCGGTGTCACGGCCTATCCCGCCTTTCTCGAACTGGTGCGTCATCAATTGCAGCGGGATTACCGTGATGAGGATCTGCGTAGCGAAGGGTTGTCGGTGTTTACCACGCTCGATCCCGAGGTGCAGTTTCACACCGAGAATGCGCTGGTCAGGCAACTGGCACGGATCGAGAAGGACCGGAAGATGGAGTCAGGGATTCTGCAGGGCGCAATGATGGTGGCGTCGGTGGATCAGGGGGAAGTGCTGGCCTCGGTTGGTGGGCGGGATCCCCGCTATGCCGGATTCAATCGCACGCTGGCGATGAAGCGGCCCATTGGCTCGATGGTGAAACCGGCGGCGTATCTGGTGGCTCTGGCACATCCGGCCATCTACAACCTGCTGACGCCGCTGGATGATTCCGAACTGGTACTGGAGCTGCCCAATGGTGACGAGTGGGCGCCTGGCAATTATGACCAGGAATACCATGAACATGTCACCGTCATCAGTGCGCTGGTGCATTCCTACAATATTGCCAGCGTGCGTCTCGGGCTGGATGTTGGTCTCGACAACGTTGTCAAAATGTTGCGGGCGCTGGGCGTCGAAAGCCCCATCAATCCCTATCCGGCGATGCTGCTGGGTGCGCTGGAGATTCCGCCGATCGAGGCCCTGCAGATGTACCAGACGATAGCCGCCAATGGCTACAAGACACCGCTGCGAGCCATCCTCGCCGTGGTGGATCAGCAGGGTGAGACCCTGCAGCGGTATCCGCTGAATGTCGAGCAGGTGGTACCTGCGGCGCCCTGTTTCCTGATGACGGCTGCCTTGCAGCAGGTCACCGAGCGCGGCACGGCCCGGGCCCTGCAGTATCTGCTGCCCCCGGAGCTGAAGGTAGCCGGCAAGACCGGTACCACCAATGATCTGCGGGATAGCTGGTTTGCCGGCTATTCCGGTGAGCATGTGGCAGTAACCTGGGTGGGACGCGATGACAACCAGTCCACTGGACTCACCGGTTCATCGGGTGCCCTGCGGGTCTGGGCCGATGCAATGTCAAAACTGGACTCACAACCGCTATCGCCAGTGGAACCCGATACCGTACAATGGGCCATGGCCGATATAGAATATGGCCTGCTCACCGATGGTCAGTGTGGAGATGGTGTCTGGCTGCCGTTTCTGCCGGGTTCCGTATTACCGGGAAAACTCGACTGCCAGATGCTGGAACAGCCGGTGATGGAAGGGGAGGGCGAATCCGTGGCGCCATCCGGTAACCCGCTGCAGCGCGGGATAAAGACGATAAGAGGACTATTTCATTGAAGATGTTCGAGTGGCGTTCACTGCGACGGATAGTAGCCGGTCATGGGCTTCTGCTTTTGCTGATCCCGGGTGGCCTGATACTCCAGGGGTGTGCCACACAGGGTGGTGCCGTGGCATCGGCACCGCAGACCCGCCTGCCACGACCCACACCAACCCTCTCCACGCCAGCCAAACCCGCTGCAATCCCCGAGCCTGCGGTGCGGACCATGCCGCTGGAGCGTGCCGTGCCTTCGCCGCCCGAGGCGATGCCGATGCCCGAAGCCATGCCCGAATCGGTTGCCGAACCTGCCACGGCACCCGCCAATCCTGTTGTTGTCAGCCTGCTGCAGCAGGCCGATCAGTTTGCCCAGGCTGGCAAGCTCGATCGTGCCGCAGCCAGTGTTGAACGGGGGCTGCGGATTGCCCCCAAGGATGCCGCATTGTGGCAGCGCCTGGCCAGCATCAAATTGCAGCAGGGTGACTACCGTCAGGCCGAATCCATGGCACGGAAATCCATTGCGCTGGCGCGTGGTCATCGTGGCATGATCGCCGACAACTGGAAGATCATTGCCCAGGCGCGGGAGCAGCGTGGAGACCAGCAGGGCGCGATACTGGCCAGAGAGAAATCACTGCAGTTTCGTACGCCGGGATTCTGAACACTTGGTAGACCATGCATAGCATCCTGGGAGCTGATGGTCGTCTGAGCGAGGCAATTCCGGGGTTTGCCCCGCGGGAAGGGCAGATCGGGATGGCCGAAGCCGTGCAGCAGGCGCTGCATGAACGCAGTGTGCTGGTGGCGGAAGCTGGCACCGGCATCGGCAAGACGTTCGCCTATCTGATTCCGGCCTTGCTGACCGAAGGCAAGGTCATTGTCTCCACCGGCACCAAGCACCTGCAGGATCAACTGTTCCGCAAGGATTTGCCTACTCTGCTGCAGGCGCTTGATCTGCGTCTCAATGCGGTCCTGCTGAAAGGGCGCAGCAACTATCTGTGCGTCAATCGGCTTGAAACTGCGCTAAAGGGTTCCCGTCAGCGTGGTCATCGGGATTTCCGCCTGCTGCGTGAGCTGGATGACTGGCGCCGGATCACCGATAGCGGAGATCGCGTCGATTTCCCGCTGATCGCCGAAGATCACATTCTCTGGCCCAAGGTCACCTCCACCACCGAAAACTGTCTTGGACAGGAGTGCCCGGATTACGGCGACTGCTTTGTGGTCAAGGCCAGAAAGGCCGCGCAGGAAGCCGATATGGTGGTTATCAATCACCATCTCTTCTGCGCTGATCTGGCCCTCAAGGACATCGGCTTTGGTGAGCTGCTGCCGGTGGCCAATGCGATCATTCTGGATGAGGCGCATCAACTGCCCGAGACAGCCATCCGCTTTTTTGGTGATTCGCTCGGCAGCAAGCAGGTACATGATCTCTGCCGCGATGTGCTCTACGAGGCACGCACCGAAGCGCCAGACATGCCTGATCTGCTCAATGCCGCCGATAATCTGCCGGTTGCCACCAACCGCTTTCGGCTGACCCTGGGCAATGCCGGGCAGCGTGCTGCGTGGACGCCCTTCCTGCGGCGGCCGGCAGTGCAGCAGGCGTTTCAGGCCTTCGAGAAGAGCCTGGATGCGCTGATCGAGAATCTGGAGCTGGCCGCCGTCAGAAGCCAGGGGCTGCAGTTGTGCTTCCGTCGCGCCCAGCTCCTGCAGGCGCAGACAAAGGAGTTGGAGTCGGCCAGCGAGGATCGGGTGCAGTGGTTCGAGACATCGCGCCAGGGCTTTGTGCTCAACAATACGCCCTATGACGTGGCGGAAACCTTCCAGAAGCACATGGAGCGGCTCGATTCCGCCTGGATCTTTACCTCGGCCACGCTGGCGGTGGGCAAGGATTTCGGCCATTTCACGCAGCGGATGGGATTGAAGGATTTTACTACCGGGCAGTGGGACAGCCCGTTCGATTATGCCAACAATGTGCTGATGCTGCTGCCGGAAGGATTACCGATGCCCAGTGAATCCGGTTTCCTGGACAGGATCTGTAAGCTGACGCTGCAACTTGTCGATGCCAACCCCGGCGGGTTGTTCTTTCTCTTTACCAGTCATCGCGCGTTACAGGCGGCGCGCGAGATCATCGAGGCCCGCGTCAACCGGCCCTTGCTGGTACAGGGTGACAGCCCGCGGCAGGCATTGATCGACCAGTTCCGTCAGAGCGGCAATGCCATTCTGCTGGGAACCAGCGGCTTCTGGGAGGGTGTGGATGTCCAGGGCAATGCGCTGACCTGCGTGATCATCGACAAGTTGCCGTTTGCTTCGCCAGGTGACCCGGTCATGGAGGCGAGACTTGCAGCCCTGCGAAAAAAGGGGGCTAATCCGTTCATGGATTATCAACTGCCACAGGCCGTCATCGGATTGAAACAGGGGGCCGGGCGACTGATTCGCGGTGTTGCCGACAAGGGGCTGCTGGTGCTTTGTGATCCACGATTGCGCAACAAACCCTATGGCCGTCGCTTTCTCGAAAGCCTGCCGCAGATCCCCATCACGCACGATATTGGCGATGCCTGCTATTTCCTCGAACATATCGTCAATCCGGCCATGAGTGGCAAGGACGTGAGCAAACCATGAAGCTACTTGCAATTGACACCGCCACCGAGGCCTGCTCGGCCGCACTATGGCTGGATGGGGAGATTGTCTCCCGCCATGAACTGGCGCCGCGCAGACATACCGAATTGATCCTGCCAATGGTGGATGCCGTGTTGCAGTCGGCCTCGCTGCAACTCGAAACGCTGGATGCCCTGGCGTTTGGTCGGGGGCCGGGCTCCTTCACCGGCGTTCGCATTGCCGCTGCCTGTATTCAGGGACTCGCCTGGGCGGCCCGGCTGCCGGTTGTCCCCGTCTCCACACTGGCAGCCATTGCCCAGGCCACCATCGAAATGCAGCAGGCAGAGGCCGTTGCCTGCGCCATGGATGCCCGCATGGGCGAAGTCTACTGGGGATGTTACATCCGTGATGCCGCGGGGTTTGCAACGTTACATGGCAAGGAGATGGTCGTGCCTCCCGATGCCATTCCCGTTCCCGGCGCAAGAACATGGCATGCAGCCGGAACCGGCTGGGATATCTATCGCGAAACGTTACTGGCGCATTGCGGCATGGAGCCGGTAGCCTTCAATGACCACTGCCTGCCTGATGCCAGATACATCGCCACCCTCGCTGCCGAAGCCTACCGCCTGGGGCTGGCCGTCAGGCCGGAAGAGGCCCTGCCGGTTTACCTGCGCAACAAGGTCACGCATCAGCGCAGTCCATCGAATAAATAGCTTCAGATCCGCCGCACTGTTGCCAGCCATGCCCCGGCACCAATAAACAGGGTGCCGCTCAGCCCATCTTGTATCCGCTGCAGCCGGTGGTTGCCGAACAGCGCTTGCAGCTTTGCAGCAAGTATTGCGTAGCAGGAATCCAGTAGCATTGCCAGCAACAGGAAGGTCTCGGAAAGAAGCGTGATCTGTTGCAGGTAACTCTCTGTCGAAGAGATGAACTGTGGAAAGAAGGCACTGAAAAACAGCAGTGTCTTGGGATTGGTCAGAGAGACGAGAAAGCCGTGCGAAAATGTCGCCGTACCCGAAAGGCTGGCCGACGGCAGCGCTTTGCCAACTACCGTGCGATGCAAATGTCTGATACCCAGGCAAAGCAGATAGGCGACACCCAGCCACTTGAGAAGATGGAATCCCTCACTCAGCAAGCCGATGAACCAGGTGGTACCAACCCCACCACCAGCATCTGCAGTGCCATGGCCAGGGACGTTCTGGCCACCATCTGCAATCCACGCACCCTGCCGTGAGTAATACTGGTGGAAATGATGACCAGGACATTCGGTCCGGGAATAATGATCAGGCCAATGGAGACAAGCAGGAAGGAGAGGAAAAGTGTGCTGTCCATGGGAGGGTCCTGCTGTTGATGACTGACTGGATACGCCTGGTGATCGCCGGATCCAGCTTCGGCATCACCAAGCAACTGCAATCCCTCAGTGTCCCCCAACCATGCTGATCATCACGCCTGCGGCCACGGCCGAGCCAATGACACCGGCTACGTTCGGTCCCATGGCGTGCATCAGGAGGTGGTTGTGCGGATTGGCTTCTAGGCCGAGTTTGTTGGAGACGCGGGCGGCCATGGGGACGGCGGAGACGCCGGCGGAGCCTATCAGGGGGTTGATGGGATGCTTTGACCAGCGGTTCATCAGTTTTGCCAGCAATACACCGGCAGCGGTGCCAATGCAGAAGGCGATGGCGCCGAGTACGAGGATGCCGAGGGTTTCCCAGTTGAGGAATTTGTCGGCGCTCATCTTGGAGCCGACGCCAAGGCCGAGAAAGATGGTGACGATGTTGATCAGCGCATTCTGTGTGGTGTCGCTGAGGCGTTCGACGACACCGCTTTCGCGCATCAGGTTGCCAAAGCAGAACATGCCCAGCAGCGGTGCGGCACTGGGGAGGAACAAGGCCACCAGGAGCAGCAGCGTCAATGGAAAGACGATTTTTTCTGTTGTAGAGACCGGGCGCAGCTGTTCCATCCTGATGGCGCGCTCATCCTCGGTGGTTAGCAGTCGCATGATCGGGGGCTGGATGATCGGCACCAGCGCCATGTAGGAGTAGGCGGCGACGGCGACCGCACCCAGTATATCCGGTGACAACTTGCTGGTGACGAAGATGGCGGTGGGGCCGTCAGCACCCCCGATGATGCCGATGGAGGCCGCATCCCGCAGCGAGAAGTCGAAGATACCGGCCGCGCTCAGTGAGACGGCGCCGAGTACGGTGGCGAAGATGCCGAACTGTGCTGCCGCGCCCAGCAGCAGCGTCTTGGGATTGGCCAGCAGTGGGCCGAAATCGGTCATTGCACCAACACCCATGAAGATGATCAGCGGGAACATGCCGGAGGCGATGCCGATATTGTAGATGTAATACATCATGCCGCCGGGACTTTCCATGTGGCCCATCGCATCAATGATCGGTGCTGCCTCGAACCCGGCGCCGGGGATGTTCACCAGCAGTGTGCCAAAGCCGATCGGTACCAGCAGCAGGGGTTCGAACTTCTTCCGGATGGCCAGATACAGCAGCAGCACACCCACCAGCATCATCGTGAACTGGCCGGCGGACATCTGCGCAATACCGGACTCGTGCCATAGTGTGATGATCTGCGTCATGGTCTATGCCTGCAGCAGTGTGATGAGGGGATCACCAACGGCTACCGCGGCACCTTCGCTGACCAGCACCTCGCCAATGATGCCGGTAAAGGGGGCACTGACTGCGGTTTCCATCTTCATTGCTTCGAGAATGATGATGTTTTCCCCCTCGGTGACGTGCTGTCCGGGATCGACCAGTACCTTGAAGATCGTCCCGGCCAGAGGCGCAGGCACCTCTTCGCCTTCTCCGGTAACAGCTGGCGTGCTGCCGTCGCTGATCGCGGCCCCCTGCAATGGCACGATGCCGGTGATGTCACCACCATTGCTGACGGTGACGGTGTAGGTGACACCATCGAGGTGGACGGTGTAGATCTCCTCGCCGCTGTCGCTGAGCACCACGTTCGACTCATTGCCGGTGGGTGTCGGCTCGAAGGCATCGGGGTTGTGGCGATTTTGCAGAAACTTGAGGCCCACCTGCGGAAACAGTGCATAGGTCAGGACATCGTCGATCTTCTGTTCGCCAACGGCCAGGCTGATACCCTGTTCGGCCGCTAGCTGGTCGAGCTCCGCTTCCAGCTTGTCCAGTTCGTTGTCCAGCAGGTCGGCGGGGCGGCAGGTGATCGGTTCATCACCATCGAGTGCGCGCCGTTGCAGTTCGGGGTCGACGGGTGCCGGGGTCATGCCGTACTCGCCACGCAGTACGCCAGCCGTTTCGCGGGTCATGGTGCTGTAGCGTTCGCCCGTCATCACATTGAGTACGGCCTGGGTGCCGACGATCTGCGAGGTAGGCGTTACCAGTGGAATATAGCCGAGATCCTTGCGCACGCGGGGTATCTCCTCCAGCACCTCGTCGAGCCGCTCTTCGGCGCCCTGTTCGCGCAGCTGGTTTTCCATATTGGTCAACATGCCGCCCGGTACCTGGGCAACCAGAATGCGTGAGTCGATACCCTTGAGCGAACCTTCGAAACGGGCGTACTTCTTGCGCACTTCTCGAAAATAGGCGGCGATATCCTCCAGCAGTTCGAGATCCAGGCCGGTGTCGTATTCGGTGTCCTGCAGAATGGCAACCAGAGATTCGGTGGGAGAGTGGCCGTAGGTCATCGACATCGAGGAGACGGCGGTATCGACATTGTCGATGCCGGCTTCAATGCACTTCAGTGCGGTGGCCGTGGACATGCCGGTGGTGGCGTGGGACTGCATGTGGATTGGGATGTTGATGCGCGACTTCAGTGCCGTGACCAGTTCGAAGCCGGTATAGGGCTTCAGCAACCCGGCCATGTCCTTGATGCAGAGTGAGTCGGCACCCATCTGCTCGATGGTGGTGGCCAGGTTGAGCCAGAAATCGAGATCATGCACGGGACTGATGGTGTAGGAGAGTGTGCCCTGCGCATGCTTGCCAACTGCCTTGACGGCTTTCAGCGCCGTTTCCAGGTTGCGCGGGTCGTTCATGGCATCGAAGACCCGGAACACATCGACGCCATTGGCGGCGGCACGCTCGACAAACCTTGTGACCACGTCATCGGCATAGTGGCGATAGCCCAGGATGTTCTGCCCGCGCAGCAGCATCTGCATCGGCGTATGGGGCATGGCCTCCTTCAGCAGTCTGATGCGTTCCCACGGATCTTCACCGAGAAAGCGGATGCAGGCGTCGAAGGTTGCGCCTCCCCAGCTTTCCAGTGACCAGTATCCCACCTGGTCCAGCTTTGCCGCGATCGGCAGCATGTCATCGATGCGCATTCTCGTGGCAAACAGTGATTGGTGGGCGTCACGCAGTACCACATCGGTGATGCCAATGGGCCGGGCAGCGGCCAGGCCGGGTCTTGTTGTCGTCTCGGTCATAATGATAGGGATCGCTGGGGAACGTGGGAAGCAGCCGGCTCAGTGCAGGTGCTTGCGGTGCTGATCGATGGCTGCCTGGATGATCTGGATGGTTCTGGCAGGAACGACCGTGGTGTGGGCCGGCGAACGCAGGGGCTTCGCCTCGGGCATCCTGGTAACCGGAAACCAGCGCTGTATGACCCAGGACATCAGCGTCATGCAGACGATCAGCAGTGTCAGAAATACAATGACCGTGCCCATGCCATAGAGCATCAGCTCGAATCCCTGGTAGATCAGTGAAGGGTGCATAGTGTTTCCTTTGGTTGGTGGCTGCCCCATTTATTTATCTGGTTTGGGATGCGAGGTGGCGAGCCCGTGATGCGGCATGGAATCTAGCCGTAAGGGTTGGCAGTGTCAACAATAGTAGGGGGCGTATCAATGCATTTGCCGTTGCCTGGGCGCATTCAAGATGGATGATGATGCAGTGATGTGCCTCTCCGGCCGTGAATTGATCCCTACGGACACTACTGGATAACGGCTGCTGTCAAATGCGCTATGGTTAAATAACCCCGTCTTATTAAAGGTGGCGGCTAAAGCCTATGATAAGTAAATGAAAACCATGACAAACCCTTGGCAGTCCCGTTTCACCCAAATGGTGAGAGGCTTCAGCCTATCACGGCCCTGGCTTGTTCTGACACGCCTGCGCTTGCGCTTCACTCAAGTTGTAGCGATTGCTACAAATTTCGCTCCAGAGCGGCGCCCAGACGCACCAATCCAGCGCCAGGATCCGCGATCCACCATGAATAAGACGGGATAACAGTAACTACTCAATGAGTAGTTGCGTTTTTCTTTTTGCAGGAGCCAAACCCTATGCGCAACCCGGTTACATTGCCTGTTGAACGTGATCCCGATGGTTATCTGATGGATCCTGATGAGTGGAATCGTGAAATTGCTCATCTGATGGCATCGGAGTGGAAAAACCTGGTGTTGACCGAAGCGCATTTCGCCATTATCGATTTCATGCGCAGCTGGTTTGCCGAGCATCAGATCGTTCCGGATGTGCGGGACGTGACCAAACACCTCACCCAGACCACCGACATGAGCAAGAAGGAGGCCAAGCAGTATCTCTTCGAACGCTTTCCACACGGTTACATGCAGCAGGGTTGCCAGGTGGCGGGAATGCGGCGGCCGCGGGCGTGGAGCGTGGGGTAGCCCAGGGAAGCCGGGGCGATCCTCGGCAGCGCCCCGGACGGTGTCGGTACTCAGCCGGTCACAGTACGGCTGTAGGGCGTGTGACTCTGCGGAACCCTGACACGCCTGATGGTCAAAACCTGCGTCTCTACCCTGAACGGTTGAGCATCCACCCTGACATTACCAATCGTTCAGGTTAGCGCGTTTGGCCATGACTACAGGTATGATCTTCCCATGAGCAATGCAGTTTCCAGAGTTCCTCGCGTAACGGTTTTGCAGCTATTCGGAATGGCTGCCGTGCTGATTGTGATTCTACTGTTGGGGCAGGGCGCGGTTGCCGAAGAGAACCGGATCAGGCTGCCTGATATTTCCCGGATCGATTCGCACGATATCAGCCTCGCCCATGAGGTGGTTGCCGGCAGGACGATCTATCGCGAGCTGCGCAAGGTATTGCCGGTGCTGGATGATCCCGAGCTGATGCTGTGGCTGCGAGCGCTCGGCAACCGTATCGTCCAGTATGTGCCGGAGAGCCGCTACCCGTTCTATTTCTCGATTATCGATGATCCCAATATCAACGCCTTTGCCACTCAGGGTGGTGTGGTGGCAGTCAATGCCGGGCTGATACTGGCGGTGGATTCCGAAGATGAGCTGGCAGCGGTCATTGCCCACGAGATAGCGCACGTTTCGCAGCACCATATCCAGCGGATGCAGGCTCGCTCTGCAGGCGACAGCCTGATTACCGGGCTGGGGGTGCTGGCCACGATTATTGCGGCATCCTATGATCCGGCCGTGGCGCAGGCCGCGCTGATGTCGACCTTTGCGTTTCAGGGGCAGCAGCAACTGGCCTTCTCGCGACAGATGGAGACGGAGGCTGATCGCATTGGCATGAAGATACTGACCGATGCCGGTTATGACCCTTCGGCGATGGCGACGTTTCTGCACAAGCTGGAGCGGTTCAATTCCGGGGCGGACGATGAAATCGTTGCCTATCTGCGCACTCACCCGTTGACCAATGAGCGGATCAGCAATGTCACCGATCTGGTCAGACGGTTACCGAAGGTACGTCGCAGCCAGAATCCCGGATTCCTCTATGCGCGGGAAAAGGTTCGTGCGCTGATGGCCACCAATCGCAGTGACTATGGAATTCCCCGTATCGAGGATGAAGGTGTCAGGAAATACGCCAAGGCCTGGGCATTGGCACGCCGTCTGCAACTTCCGGAGGCAATCGAGATGCTGTCTGGTGAATCATCGCTGCAGGCTACCATCAGCCGGGCGCGCTGGCTGAACGAGGATCGGCGTCATGCCGAAACGGTCAGACTGATCAGCCCGCTGCTGGGGCTCTACGCACAATCCGAGCCCATTGCGATGCTGATGGCGGAAGCCTATCTGGGTACCGGTGACGGGGAGAAGGCCTGGGCGGTCATTTCGCGGGTACCGGTGATCGAGCAGAACAGCCTGGGATTTTTTGATCTCAAGGCCAGGGCAGCCGATGCGGCAGGCCGTCAGGTCGATGGATTCCGCGCACTGGCGCAGAAATCACTGCGCCTCGGCCATTACACCCAGGCGCGCATGTTGTTGAAACGTGCGCTGAAGCTCAGCCATCTCAGCGAAGTTGATAAAAGTCGCCTTACCTACGAGATAGATCGCCTGGAAAAAGAGCAGGAACGAGAAACACTTGCAGGCAAGTGACATATACCCGGCAGGTGGGATCGCTATACGGTTTCGACAGTATAGCGCTCGAAATCAATGGTATCCGACCAGTAATCGGGATTGAGCCCCGCCTTGCGTTTCAGTTCGGCCACAAACTGCTCCGGCCTGGGCAGTGATTCCCATACCTGGGGCAGGAAGGTGCTGCGGTATTCTCCATCATGCAGTATCAGCCCATCCTTGCCGGGACGCAGCTGCGACAGCAGATCTTCCTCCGATCTCACGATCATGGGTGTGGGCTCGGAGAGCAGGGAGATATGGATATCGAGATCCTCGAATTCGTCTGCTGTCAGTGGCGGAAAGCGATAGTCCCTGAAGGCTGCCGAGTAGGCGTTCTGGGCGACATCCTGTGCCAGCGGCAGTATCGCCTGCAGGGAGCCTATGCAGCCACGCAGCTGCCCATTGCGATTGAGGGTGACAAAGGTGGCGGCCGGTTCGCGCAACACCTCATCCACTTTGTCCAGATCAATCTTCAGCGGACTCCCCTGCGTCAATCCATGACGTATGGATTCGCGGGCAATCGTCTTCAATAATGCTCGCTGTTCGGTATTCAGTTTCATTGCAGTGTTTGCTCCGGTTCATAGAATAACCATGATCCATAACCGACTACGCGACTGTAGTCCCCCGATACCTTGGCGGAGTTGCCCAGTGCCAGTGTCTCGGCACGCAGATGGTGTTTGCGTGCGGTCTCCAGCAAGCCGCGTACCGGGTAGGCGCCGCAGGCGTGATGGGTGTCCAGGCTTCTGGCATCCAGTGTTTCAATGGCGTGACTGGTTTCATGATCCAGTTTGTTGGCGGTGCTGTCGTTGTAGAAATGGCTCAGATCCGAGCTGACCACGATCAGGGTTTCACGCCCACCCCAGACGGCTTCCAGCACGGCTTCGACCTCGCCAATGTCGGCTTCACCAACCACCAGCGGCAACAACTCGAAATCGTCGATGACCACTTGCAGAAAGGGCAGATGCACCTCCAGGCTGTGCTCACTTTCGTGTGCGGCATCGAGGTATTCGACGAACGAAAAAGCGGAAGTGAGCTGATAGGCTGCTTTTGTATCAAGCGGAATATCACCCAGAGGGGTGCGGTATATTTCATTGCCGGTCGCTGCAATACCGTGAAACGCAACACGATGACTTGGCCCCAGCAGAACCACTCGCTTGATGACATCATGATAGGGCGCCAGCGCACCATAGGCGGCTGCCGCAATTGCACCCGAGTAGACATACCCCGCATGGGGTGCAATCAGTGCCTTTGGCTGGCGCGGCGCGGGCTCCACCCCTTCCAGATAACTGGCAATCGTCTGCCGTAACAACTGCGGGTCAGCGGGATAAAACATATCCGCCACTGCCGGTTCACGTACTCGATATTGTTCCACTTTTTCCACCTGTTTCGATTTGCAATCCATGTAGTAAATATAGTCGCTCTGTCTGCCGTTATTGCGGAAAACAGTCGGTGTCCATGGTTGGATTACAAGAATAATGGGGTGGATTTGACAAATAGCAACAATGCGGATCTTTGCGTTCTGGTGGTGGTTTCTGGTGATGTGGGCAGCTGAAGCTGCTTGTTTATTGGCCTTGAATTTCCTATTCTTGAAGCCCCCCATCCTGCAGCCGGGCTGCTACCAACCGGGCACCGGATCCTATGAAAACGCACTTGCCACTGAAACCCGAGGCACTCTACCGCCATTGTGATCTTTCTCAGTTCGAATTCACGGATACATCAGAATTGCAGCAATTGCACCAGCCATTGGGACAGGCTCGCGCACTGGAGGCAATCGAGTTTGGTGTCGATATCAATCGTGATGGTTTCAACCTGTTTGTGCTGGGCGCACCGGGCCTGGGAAAACACGAACTGGTCAGGGAAATACTGACGCAGAATGCGAGTAGAAAGGCAGCACGCTACGACTGGTGCTACGTCAACAATTTTACCGACCCGCAACGTCCGATCGCGTTAAAGCTTCCTGTCGGGATGGGGCAGAAGCTGCGCAAGGATATGCATCAGCTGGTGGAAGACCTGCTTACCGGCCTGCCATCGGCGTTTCAGAGTGAAGAATATCTCAATCGTCGTCAGGAAATAGATGATGAATTTCAGGAGCGTCAGGACGAGGCGTTTGGCAAACTCGACAAGGAAGCCAGAGAACTGGGCATCTCCCTGTTGCGTACCCCTGCCGGCTATACGCTGGCGCCGGTAGTGGACAAGAAGATTCTTGGTCCGGAGGAATTCCAGAAACTGCCAAAGGAGGAGCAGGAGCGCTTCGAAGAGCTGATCGCCAGAATCCAGAAGGATTTGCAGAAAACCATTCTCGGTTTGCCGCTCCTCAAGCGCGAACACCACCAGCGGGTGAAAGCACTGCATCAGGAGATTACTCGCCTGACCATTGAGCAGCTGATTGCCTGGATTGAACATGACTATGAGAACGAACCACAGGTAAGGGAATATATTGCGAGCGTAAAATCCAACGCCATCGAGAATGTGCAGGATTTTCTGGCCAGTGATGGCGAGGATACCGAAAGTGCCGCCAGCAGGGTCGATGAGTTTCAGGAATACAGCGTCAATATCATCGTGGACAATACCGATACCCAGGGTGCCCCGGTCATCTATGAGGACAATCCCACCTACCAGAGCCTGATCGGGCGGATTGAGCATGTCTCCCAGATGGGTACGCTGCTGACGGACTTTACGCTGATCAAGTCTGGTGCCCTGCTACGGGCCAACGGTGGCTACCTGATAATCGATGCGCAGAAGCTGCTGGTTCATCCCTACGCCTGGGAAGGGCTGAAGCGTGCGCTCAAATCCCATGAAGTGAAAATCGAATCTCTCGAATCGATGCTCAATCTCGTCAGTACCATGTCACTGGAGCCGCAAACGATTCCCCTGGATATCAAGATTGCGCTGATTGGCCCTCCCTACCTCTATTATCTGCTGAAAACCTTTGATCCCGAGTTCAATCAGCTATTCAAGGTGACGGCAGATTTTTCTCATGACACCGATCGAAATCGGGAAAACATGCTCGGCTATGCGCAAATCATCGCCACCATTCAGCAGCGAGATGCGCTCAAACCCCTGGAAAAACCGGCAGTGGGGAGAGTTATCGAACAGGCCGCCCGCAATGCTGCGGACAGTGAAAAGCTGTCACTGCAACTGGAAGCGTTGAGCGAGCTGCTGCATGAGGCGGATTACTGGGCCACCAGGGAAAACGTACCCTGCATTCGGCGGGAAGATGTTGAAACGGCGCTGGAGAAAAAGCGTTATCGCCACGACAGTATTCGAGAACGCCTGCAGGAACAGATTACCCGTGGCATTAAGCGTATCGAGACCTCCGGCAGGAAAGCCGGACAGGTCAATGGGCTGTCTGTCCTGCAACTGGGTGATATCAGCATAGGTCAGCCTTCACGAATCACGGCCACGGCGCGCCTCGGTTCCGGCAAGGTCATCGATATCGAGCGGGAGGTGGAACTGGGTGGCCATATCCACTCCAAGGGCGTCATGATTCTTTCCTCGTATCTTGCGAACCGCTACGCGAGAGAGAGGCCGCTGCCTGTTGCCGCAACACTGGTGTTTGAGCAATCCTATGGCAGGGTAGATGGCGACAGCGCCTCTGCCGCCGAGCTTTGCGTACTGCTTTCCGCCATTGGCAACCTGCCGCTCAAACAATCGTTGGCCGTCACCGGCTCAATCGACCAGCGCGGCGAGATGCAGGCGATTGGTGGCGTCAATGAAAAAATCGAAGGGTTTTTCGATATCTGCCTGGCGCAAGGACTCTCCGGGGAACAGGGTGTTGTCATTCCCGTATCCAACCTGCCACATCTGATGCTCAGGGAGGAGATAAGGGAGGCCGTGGAAAATCATCTCTTTGGTATCTACACAGCAGCACGGATCGAGGACGTGATGGAATTACTGAGCGACATGCCTCGCAGTGAACGTGCGACCGGGGAAGGGTTTGCAGAAAACAGCTTTGAAGCGCAAATAGAACGCCAGATAGAAAACTTCCAGAAATTGCACGATCAGTTTGCCAGTCGGAAAGGTGACGAGGGAGGAAACAGTGACACTCCAGGACAATAGATCAGGGGAAAATGCCGAGGAGAATCTGCCACCAGTCCTTCTGACATTGGGGATCGATAGCGATATCCATCGCATGATTGATCTGGCGGTGGCGTTGGCATCTTCTTCCCATCGCCAGCTCCATGGATATTTTGTCGAGGATATCGATCTGTTGCAGGTAGCCGAACTCCCGTTTACCACGGAAACCACGCTGACAACCGCGCAGACGATGCTGTTTGATGCCCACAGGTTGCAGCGTGGATTGAGGCGCCTTGCGAACCAATTCCAGGACTATCTTGCAAGCGCGGCAGAAGAATCCGGCATCTCCTGGCGCTATACCCTGGCCAGAGGGCGGGTGGGGGAACTTGGACTGCAAGCCCGGAACAAGGCGGAGTTCATTATTCTCGAGCAATCCCTTCCGCTTCGGGAAGAGCAATTCAAGCGGATGGGACTCACGCGCATTCTATTGCTTGACGACAACAATCCCAATATCGAGCGTGCACTGGAAACAGTGCTACGCCTTGCCGGACACACCCCGGTAGAAGTAACCCGTATCGGCAGGCAATCGGAATACGGGAATGTCGATAATCTGCGCTTGAGATATGTTGATGGTTCTCCGGTGATTGTGTGGAAAACAATCAGCGGCAGTCGTCTTGATAAACTGCTGGAATCAAGCGTCTTGCCCTTCGACACCATTATTATCCCGCAGCAGATCTCCGCTGAACAACTGCGGGAAATACTGCAGAAAGCCGATTGCCCGATTGTCCTGGTGCGTTGAACAGGGGAGCTGTTCGGCTTTTGATCATGATCAACTGATTCAAAATGCATTCCCCGTCGGGCACGTTGTTCCTCCTTTGACCTACGAGGGAATGCTTTTGCTATTGCAACGATTAACCCGTCTTATTCATG
>CAYTPO010000126.1:0-11395 GCA_964439815.1 uncultured Thiotrichales bacterium | reverse complement strand
CGACTGCAAGTCGGCGCTCCAAAACCGAGCAACTTCGTAATGGTTCACTGAGCAGTTGCCAAGCCCTTTAACCTGAACCCAAGGTTTCAAATGGGGGGGTGAGCTGAGTTCTTACAAGACCAGCCGTTATCCGGCCATGGGCAGCGTAAAGGTGAATCGGGCGCCCTGGCCAGGCTCGCTCTCCACCCAGACATGCTGCTGATGCAGTTCGATGATCTTTTTCACGATGGCGAGGCCGAGACCGGCATGTCCGGTGCTGGTGCGCTGCGGATTGTCGGCGCGGTGGAAGCGTTCGAAAATGAGTGCCTTCTGTGTGCTGGCAATGCCCTTGCCCTGGTCGTTTACCGAAACGCTGACCTGCTGCTGGTCGTTCACTGTCACCTCGATCCAGATCCTGTGATTTTCCGGCGTGTACTGCAGCGCGTTGTCGATGAGGTTGTCGAGCACCCGCTCGATCAGGCCGATATCGGCGACGACGCGGGCGTCTTGCGCCTGCGGATCAACGCTGAGTGTTACCTTGCGGGCCTCTGCCTTGAGCCCGAACTTGCCGACGACATCGTAGACCAGCTCCAGTATCGAGAAGTTTTCGAAAGCGAGTTGGGTATCCCGCGCTTCGAGTTTGACCAGCTCGAACAGTTGGTCGATCAGCGTTTGCAGTCGTCGGGTCTGCTTGATGGCGATATCGAGATAGCGGGCCTTCTCCTCGTTATCGAGGCTGTCGTTCTTCAGTGCGATGGTTTCCAGATAACCCTGTGCCGAGGCCAGTGGCGTGCGCAGATCGTGAGAGATGCTGGCAATCATCTCCCGGCGCAACTGATCCTGCTGTTTTAGCGCGGACCACTGCTCGCCGATATGCTGGCTCATTTGATGGAAACGCTTTTCCAGCTCGTCGATCTCGTCGCCGTTTTTCAGGGTGGCCGGTTCGGCAAAAGGCGTTGGCTGCTGGTACTCGCTGTCGGAAAAGGCGCTGACCTTTTCCTGCAAGGCCCTCAGTCGCAGGGTCAGGCGGCGAAAAATCAGCAGGCCAATGAAGAATCCCAGCAGCAGGCTGCCGATCAGTCCCGGCATGGCGACGGAGAGAATGAATTGCAGGGTTTGTGCCTGCTCGGCGGCTTTGTGATCTTCACCCTGGAGGACGACATAGAGATAGCCTTCCGGGGAGCGTGCGTCGGGCAGCGGTGTAACGGAAAAGGTCTTCTTGCGGTCGTGGGAGCGCGGATCATCTCCCAGCAGTGGCAGCATCGCGTTGCCGCTGAGAAACTGCCGGATGGGTGTCAGGCTGACACTGGCGCGTTTGACCTTGCCGGGATCGGCGGAGTAGGAAAGTATCTTTCCATCCAGGTCGAGATAATAGATTTCGATGCCGGGATTGATCGTCATGTACTCCATGAAGGTCTTCTTCATGGCGTCGGTGTCAATCTTTCCTTTGTGGACGATGCGCTTGTCGGCAACCAGATTGCTGGCCAGATGCCGGTTGAGCACCTGTGTTGTCCGCTGTTGCCACTGGTGTGCCAGCCAGGTGACGGAGAAGGCGTAGAGCGTGCCAACCGACAGCAGGATGATGATCAGCCCGACAGTCAGTTTGGCATACAGGGTTCGTGTCCAGGTCATTGTGGCTCGGCGATGAATTGATACCCCACGCCCCAGACTGTCTTGATATAGATCGGGTTCTTCGGGTCCGGCTCGATCTTGCTGCGCAGCCGGTTGATGTGGGAATTGACGGTGTGCTCGTAGCCCTCATGGCTGTAGCCCCAGACCTGGTCGAGCAGTTGCAGGCGGCTGAAGACCTGGCCGGGATGCCTGGCAAAATGGAGTAGCAGATCGAATTCCCGGGCGGTCAGCTCTATCATTGCATCCTGGCAGCGCACTTCGCGGCTGTCGGGCTTGATGGTCAACGCGGCGAAGCTGAATTGTGATTGCTCCGGAGCAATCTGGCTGGCGAGGGCGTCACTGCGTCTGAGCAGCGCTTTCACCCGGGCGATCAGCTCCAGCAGGCTGAAGGGTTTGGTGAGGTAGTCATCGGCACCCAGTTCGAGCCCCAGTACCCGATCCAGCTCGCTGCTTTTCGAGGTGAGCATCAGGATCGGCGTGTAGTGGTTGCTGTTCTGGCGGATGCGCTTGCAGATCTCCAGCCCGTCGAGGCCGGGCAGCATGATGTCCAGCACCACCAGGTCGAAATGCTGACGCTGGTATTGCGCCCAGCCCTCATCGCCGTCGTGACACAGCTGCAATGCATGACCGAGGTCGCCGATGTGCAGGCGCAGCAGCTCGGCAATATGCTCGTCATCTTCGACGATGAGGATTCTTTTCTGCAATGTCTTGCTCCCGATATCCGTGCAGGCCTGGGTCAAGCCTGCATCGGAATTCACAGCCGCGTGATTTCGATCCGCATGACCGGATTGTCGAAACGGTCGGCTTCTGACAGCGTGGAGGCTGTGTAGCCGTCATCCTTGCTGACGATGCCACCATGATAGGTGACTGACGTGGTGACGTCATCCCGCGCCTTGTTGAAGCCCTCACCGCCGCCGGCCGGGCCGGGTACGGTGCTGGCCAGTTCATCGTTGAACTCGGTGCCGGCGTCATAGCCGGGGGTCAGGTAGACGCGCTTGTCTCCCTGTTGCAGAGCCCCCACGTCGATATTGGCCAGACCGCTGAAGGCGTCGTTGCTGTTGACCAGCATGGTGGCCAGCGTCAGGTGGTTATAGCTGCTGTCATTGGTGCCGATCTCGAAGCGCAGCGAGGTACCCGCCAGCAGCTCGCCGTTGCCACGAAAGTTGGCCGTGCTGCCGGAGGCTGCAATCAGTTCGCTCGAATCCCCCCCTTCGGCCAGCACTTCCAGCGCGGTGCTTGCCGCCTCGCCGGTGGTCCAGGCCTGGAAGCTTTCGTCATGGAGGATGATGACGGGTGGCGAGAAGGGCTGCGCATGGGTGAGGTTGGTGATTTCCACCTGGTAGCGGATGGAGAGTCCCGCATTGTCGTCGGCATCGTTGTCGTTGTCATTGCTGGAGCAGGCGGTCAGCGCGAGCAGCAGGGCAATGGATAGAACAGATTTCATGTGAGCCTCCGTTATTTGACAGTGATGGTCAGACTGGCGACCGGGTTGAGCCAGCGGTGGATGCGGCTGTCGAGATCACTGGGGCCGCCATTGGGGTCGGTGTCACCCAGCACGCCACGGTGGACATGCACCCTGGTGTTGTTCTCGGTCGTCGTTACTCCGGTGCCATTGCTGCCATTCTTCTTCAGCGGGTCGGCAGGAATGCCGGCCAGCCCCGGTGCTCCATTGCCATTGACCACTTCGTCATTGGCTTCGGTGCCCGCGTCCCAGGCGTTGAGCTTGTAGTGATAGGTGCCGGGTGCCGTGGGGATCTTCAGCGCGTCGAGACCGACAAAGCCGTCATTGCTGGGGAGCACCATGGCAACGATGGAAAGGTGGTCATTACCGTCGTTGGTAGAAAGGGCAATGGTGGTGGAGAGGCCGGGTGCGAGCAGTCCCGGCACCGGATTGGTGATCTTGTCGCCACCCGCTGCATCCACGCTGGCGGCCAGCCCGGTGATGTCGCCACCCTCGGCCATTGCCTGCAGATTGGCGGAAGCGGCTGTGCCGACCTGGAACAGGTGTGTCGTATCGCCATGGGCTGCCACCAGCAGCGGGGTGAAATGGCTGCCATGAGTCAGATTGGTAATGGTGATGTCAAGGTCCTGTGCCAGCAGTGGTGTGGCAAGCAGACAGGCGGCAAGGCCGGCGATCAGAGGTGTCTTCATGGTGTACTCCAGTGATTGTAGATAATGGAGAGTCCACAATAGCGAGCAGTGATCGCGGCAGCGTCACGCAATTATCACAAAACCTTCACGATCGCAGGAGGGCTTGTGACGGAGTCACTGCAACGGCTTGCAGTGCAGGTTTTGTCGACAGAATTTGCGCGATTCCCGCAGGGTTTGTCTCTTTCTGCGATTCCTGGCGGGTTTTTGCACTGATAAAGGGGGGCTGGGAGTTGGCCTGAAACTTGTAACGAATCCTGATAACGCCAGACGTGGTTTGTCTGGAATTCGGATTCTTCCTGTCGCGTCATCAAGGTGGCAGGAGAGATCCAATCAACAACTATCAGGGTGATGACATGAAAACGAGGTATTGCGGGCTGCTGCTTCTTCTGCCGTTTCTGTTGCCGTTGTCGGGCTGTAATTCCGCCGCAGGCGACAGCACGGATGGGACAGCCGAGGCCAGTGCCAGAAATGATGAGCACAAGTCTGACAAGGATTCCGACGAAAAGGATAAGGATAAAGACAAGGATAAAGACGAGAATGACAACGGTGGTTCAGGTAACACCGGAGGTGGTGGCACGGCGACTGCTGCAGACTACCGGGTGCTGGCCGCCAATGATCTGGGAATGCACTGTGCCGACAAGGATTATCAGATCTTCAGTATTCTGCCGCCGTTCAATGTGGTGCATGCCCAGGTAGTTCAGGTCGGCAAGAATGGCAAGGATCCGTCGATTCTTTCCAACAAGTCGGTCAGCGTGAGCTATCAGGCGACCTCGAACCCCAATGACCCGGCGGGTGCCAATTCCATCAATACCACCAGCCAGAACAAGCCGAGCGTGTTCAAGACCAATTTCTGGGAACAGAAGAATGGCAAGACACTGGGCGGGCTGGGTTACGGTGCGCTTTACCCACCTGGCGTGTTCGATTCCTTTGAACCCCTGCCGGCTGACAAGGGGATTCCGGTGCCGGATGCGGCACTGTTGCCAGCGTTGGCAGCCGGGCAGCAGTCGATGCCGGGTTTCAGCAATCCCTTCTCGGCCAATACGCCGCAGGGTTTTGACCGTTTTGATACGGATCTGCATTTCTTTGCCAACTTTCCGTTTGGCAAGGTGATCCAGGGTGTCGACTGGTTTGCCGCCGACGGGATTCCCCTGCTGCCGACGGATGACAGTGGCAGAAGCAATGCCTATCCACTGATGAAGGTGTCTGCAACCGACAAGGCCAGTGGCAAGCTGTTGGCCTCTACCGATGTGGTACTGCCGGTAGCTTCGGAAGCCGATTGTCAGAACTGTCATGCCGATCCCGGTGATGCGGGTAATGGCATTGCAGCGACCTTTGCCGGTACCACCTTCAATGTGATCCGGGCTGCTGCGGCGCCAGGGCCGGAGAAACTGCTCAATGCGGCCAAGATCAATATCCTGCGTCTGCATGATGCCAAGCATGGTGCCAAATACACCAGCAGCGTCGATGGCAAGCCCGCCGTGTGTGATGCGGCAGCCAATCCCGCAGACCCCGATTGTCTGGCCAACCAGGTGCCGGTGCAGTGTTCGCAATGCCACTATTCCCCGGCGCTGGATCTGGCACAGGTCGGCCCCATCGATGATACGAAACAGGGTATCAAGGGGCGGCAGCAGACACGCCACATCAGCATGTCGCGTGCAATGCATGACTTTCACGGCAAGCAGAAGGATACCAACGGCAAGCCGCTGTTCCCGGAAATGCCTTCCCCCACCAGCGCAGCCCGCAGCAGTGGTCCCGCGGTCAATGATTTCGAGCTGGGTGTACTGGAGGAAACCTGCTACCAATGTCATCCCGGCAAGCAGACGCAATGCCTGCGTGGAGCGATGTTTGCGGGTGGTGTGGTCTGTCAGGACTGTCATGGCAACATGGCGCAGGTGGGTAATGACTTTACCGCCAAGCTGGCATCAGGCGGCGGTCTGGATCTGACCAAACGGGTACCCTGGGCCAGCGAGCCTAAATGCCAGTCCTGCCATACCGGTGATGTACAGCAGAAGAACCATCCCAGCGGGGCCGTGGTGGCCGATGATGGCATTCGGCTGCTGCAGGCCTTTCTGCCAGGGGATGCCAATGCGACACCAATCAGCTCTCCAGCGTCACGCTTTGCTGAAAACCAAAGCCTGTATCGTCTGAGTGGCAACAAGGATGGTTCCGGCAAGGGGCATGAAGGGATCATGTGCGAAGGCTGTCATGGCAGCACCCATGCCATCTGGCCCAACCCGAATCCACTGGCCAACGACAACGTCACTGCCACCCAGTTGCAGGGGCATACCGGCACCATTGTGGAGTGCAACACCTGTCATGAAGCCGGATCGCTGGGTAATACGCTGGAAGGCCCGCATGGCATGCATCCGGTGGGCGGCACCCGCTTTGCCAACGGTGGTCATGAAGATCTGGCGGAAGACAAGGCCGGAGACTGTCGCAGCTGTCATGGCAACAATGGCGAAGGAACCGTGCTGTCGCGGGTAGCCGCTGATCGCAGCTTCGTGATCGAAGAGTGTGAGGGCGGGACGTTATGCCCCGGCAAGGAGCAGAAGAACTTCACGGTGACACTGAAAAAAGGCACCGAAGTAACCTGCACGCTCTGTCACAAGAACGAACTGTAACCTTCAGCCTGCTCAGGAGGTGCTGAAACGGCGGGGTTGATCCCCGCCGTTTTGTGACTGCTCAGTGAATCGTTATGAAGTCGCTAGGTTTAGGAGCGCCGACTTGCAGTCGGCCGTGCCGAGTGCAACTCGGCGATCCGGGGGGCTTTGAGAGTGTTTGTCTATATCAAGCCTGAATTGTGCGTAACCGCTCAGTGAATGGTTACGAAGTTGTTTGGTTTGGGAGCGCCGACTTGTAGTCGGCCATGCCGAGTGCAAGTCGGCGATCCGGGGGCTTTGAGAGTGTTCGTCTATATCAAGCCTGAAATGTGCGTAACTGCTCAGCGAATGGTTACGAAGTTGCTTGGTTTGGGAGCGCCGACTTGTAGTCGGCCGTGCCGAGTGCAACTCGGCGATCCGGGGGGCTTTGAGAGAGTTCGTCTATATCAAGCCTGAATTGTGCGCTACCAGGGTGAAAAGGAGTTCATGAAATCCATTGGCCGTCCCAGCTGATTGAGGTCCTTGCTCATTCTCCATGTACTCAGGTTCATCTCGTTCATGTCGCGGGTCATGCTGTCCAGACTTACCTGCACATGATCAATGGCCGTAGTAATCTTCTCGATATTGCTGTCCATGCTGACAATATGGCTGTCCATGCTTTCGATCTTTTCGACCATGATCGAGATTTGTCCGGTCATGGTCGAGATGTTGCGTGACAGATCGCCCATGTGGCTGGACATGGCATCAAGGTTGGCTGCCATATTGGGATCGATATGTTGCGTCATTGTCTTCATGTCCTGGGTGACATGATAGATCAGGTAGAAGCCGGACAATCCCAGTAGTGCCATGACGAGCATGGCTGGATAGAACAGGCGTTCCCAGCGGTTGATGCTGGTGTCGAGTGATTTGAAGAACCGGGTCAGCGTGATTTCCAGCTTGACCATGGCCTTTTGCTCTGGCGAGAGTCCCTTGATGTCCGCTTCGAAGGTTCTGGGATCTTTTTCAAACATTGTAGTTACCTGAGAGTGCCTGATGGAGCCGGGGGGTTGACTGCGAGGCAACACTTGATCGTTCGATCCTTTGTTGCCACCAGGGAAGAAGTATCACATGAGAGCACATTCGTACTATTGATCAAAATCATGGCCGAGATTCTCTTGATGTGGTGCGGGAACCCTGGAGCAGCGTAACCACAGCGCGTTTTCGTCAGCTGTTGCTACCCTGCTGTATCCTGAATTTGTGCTGATTGCCAGTGGAGACCCCAGGTTGGCTGGGGAAACCAAGCTGCAAAATGTGAGTCACATCTCAGAGTATCTGTAGATGATTCGCTTCCCGGAGGATGCACTTTGCTGAAAATCGTATTTCTTACACCTCATCCCTCTCTGGCTGTCAGGAGTGTGCGACGGCAGCACCGGATTGTCGGGCTCTCCAGCTATCGCGATTGTGATGAAGCTGCCGGATCCCGGCCGGATGCCTGGAAAACCAGACTCTTCAGGGCATGCCAGCAACTACGCAGCCGTCCGGGGCTGCAGTCCTGGGCAGCAGCCAGGGATATCCCCTTTCACGACTATCTCTGTGAGGATACGAAGGCCTTCGAAGTCTGGTTGCAGGCGTTGCAACCGGATCTGCTGATTACCTGCGAGGCGCCGGTGCTGCCCGAGTCCGTGTTCACCATCCCCCGCCTCGGCACCATCAATATCCACTACTCACTGCTGCCGGAGTACCGTGGGGGATCACCGCTGCTGTGGCAGGTGATCGACGGGAGCAGTGAAGGGGGTGTCAGCGTCCATTTCATTGATGCCGGTATCGACACCGGTCCACTGATTGAACAGGTCATGTTGCCACTGCCGCAGGGGGCGTCTGCGACAAGGCTGGGGCAGCTGATGGAAGCGAGGGCCGCCACGGCGCTGCAGAGGGCATTGGACAAGATCTGCACACCAGGCTTTCAACCGCGTGAGCCGGGGAAGGGCAGGACGGCGTTTGCGCGTAATATTTCGCAGCCATCGCTGGTCGAGTTCATCGACTGGAACGAGTGGCCAATAGAGAAGATCTGGCGGGTGCTTCGCTATATCGAATACTGGCCTGCCAACCACGGAATTCCCGCTGGCTGGCGGCAGCTGTGTCGCTGGAAGGTGGAGGGAATCCTGAGGGCGAAATCCCGTACACCCGGTGGTGCGCCTTGGTCGTTGCAACCGGTCGGTCATTACCTGCAACTTCATTGCAGGCAGGGCAGCATCCGATTGTCACCCCGGCTGCATCCCCCGGTGCTGCTTAAAAGAACCCTGGCTGCAATCCGGCCGGTATGACCGGACCGGATTGTGTTGCCGGGTGCGGTGCCTAACCTTTGGCGAGATTGGCAGAGGTCTCTGGTGAATTCAGTTTCCAGGTGACCCGGTGAGGCATGAATCGGAATTTGCGTTTGAAGCGGCGCAGGGTTTCGCTGGCGCCATAGTAGGTGCCGTAGGCAAAGTACTTCACTTCCGGATATTCCTTGAGCAGATGCTCGCCGATCGACAGATAGAGCATCGGCACATAGCCATCGGACTGATAGCGGGCATCGCCGTAGATATCCTCCAGCATGCACATCTCGCCGGCGATATGGCAGGTGGCATAGGCACGCAGCACGCCATCGCTGTTGAAGGCGCCAAAGGCCGGGTAGCCATGCGTCCTGTCCTGTGGTTGCGGGTTGCCAACCGGCTTCAGATCCGCCATCAGCGCTTCCGATACCGGCCCCTGTCTTACCTTGGTCGAGCGGTGAATGGTCTGGATCTCCTCCAGATGATCATCGAAGTCGAAGGGGCGAAACTCGTAGCCCAACCGCTTTGCCTTCTTGAAATTGCGTCGTGCAGCACCCTCCACCATCATGAAATATTCATCAAAGGTTGCCGGTAACTGGCACAGTGCAACGCCCCACTCGATATGGCGGATCAGCGGGAATTTCGGGTGGCGGCGCGTGGCGTCCCGGTAGTGCTCTTTGACAAGGTTGGCGTAGAACGGGTGGTTGCGTGCTTCGGCCCTGTCGGCCATCAGGTAGATTTCGATATGGGGCAATTCCCTCGCTTCGCGGATGTCGGTACGCAGCTGCTTCAGCTTGTTGCCAACTGCCTGCCATCGCGGATGCTCCTGCAGGTAACGCATAACGGGATTGCTTATTGTTGATTCTGTCATGGTTTGTTTTATCCGTGGCTTTGTTGTCTTCGCCGGTATTGGGACCCCCGGCTTCCCGAGTAGTTACAGGTCTGGTTGTCAGGCACATCGTTTTTACTGTGCCGACGCCTTTCATTGACTTGATTTGCCAGGGAAAGTTCCGATCAATGGTCTCCGGCAGCCGTGTCTGGCGGCGACGAGTTGGCCGTGGCCATCTCTGTAGCTGGATGGCAGGGCAGTTGATCGAGGATGACCACTTCCTCGTCCGGTGTCTGCCTTGGCAGCTGGATGCGGCATTCCTTGCCGTCGGCGGATTGCAGCAGCAGTGTTCTCATGCGTGTCAGCTCGATCTGGAACCAGCCATTTTCATCAGTGGCCGAGAATTCCCCAAGATTGGTGATTCTGGCATCGACAACGGGGGTCTGATCCGGGTGAACGGCCTGGCCGACCAGCACGAAAACCGGCGAGACCTTCCAGTCGAGATGTTCGATATTGCCGGGGTAGAGCGTGATTTTCTGTCGGCTCGTATCGAATCTTACCAGCCGTTTGCCGCGTGATTTCAGGCTGACCTCATACTGCCGGTACGGCTTGAGCAGGATCAGCTGTTTGCCGGAATCGCCCGCCAGCGGTATGACGCGGTTGTTGATCTGCACCTCATAGGGTTCCCGGCTGTCGTCCTGCAGGTCGATGATCAGGCCGGAGCGCCCGGAGCGGTTGCCACCCAGCGCCAGCCCTGCCGGTTCGGTGACGGCGACAAAGTAGGCGCCGGCCGAGTAGAGTTCACTGTCCTGCTGATCCTGGTGCAACCATTGGGTTTCGACAAAACCGCTGCCATGCCGGTAATCCCGCTCCAGGTGGAGTCCCAGGCTCTGGCTTTGCCGATTGGCCTTGGTGAACAGGCTGGACTGGCCAAAGGTCCGTTTGCCATCACGATGGAGCCGGGTGTAGCGCCCTTCCAGCTGGAAGCCGCCGCGATCCTCCTCCCTGGTGTCGAGCCACCGCGTCGACAATGACTCCTTTTCGTTGCCGTTGGCTGCTGTGTATTGCAGCCCCAGCAGGACTTTCCGATCCTTGTCGCTGGTGGTGCAGTTGAAAGTGAAATTCAGCCGGGATTGGCCGTGATGAAACAGGGTACGGCGATAGGTCAGTGAATGCTCCCGCCCCTCGCCTTCGGAACCGCTGTTGGTGCGGGTGGTTCTGGCCAACACCGAGCCGCCGAGGAGCGTGCTGCTGAGTGTCAGGTCGGTCTTGTTGCCGGGGCGCAGCAGCGGGTGATCGCGTGAGGTGTCGGCCTCCAGCTTGTGGTGACTCAGGTTCAGTGAGATGTTGCGGTGCCGCAGACCCAGGTTGAGGAATCGACCCCTGGCATCATGATTGCCCTGCAGCAGGCCACCATGTATCGAAGTTCGTGGCAGCAGGTAGGAGAGCCCGGCTTGCAGCGTATCCTCATGCTCGGGGCTGCCGAGCAGCTCCACTTCACCCCCCATGTTGTGCCGGAGGCGAAAGCGGGATCCCAGATGAAGAAAACGGTCGGGTGAGGTCTGTGGTGTTGAGTGGCGGTTGCCGATCTGGTCGGGTTCGAGAAAGGCGCCGCTTTCGATAAAGTGCAGGGCGTGGTCTCCCGGTGGCAGCAGTGAAGAGCGGGTAAACAGGTATTGCCGGGATTCTTCACCCCGGCTGTTGCGGATATGCACGGTGATTTCGTAACTGCCATCCGGCAGGCTGGTGGTTATGAGCTGCTGGTTGCCGGCATCGTAGAAGCGTGAGGCGAGGAGCTTGCCGTTTCTGAAGATATCCACGCGGCTGCGTTCGTTGAGAAAAAAGAAGATCGGGCTGCCCCGGCTCTGTTGCAGGTCGGTGCGCAGCTTCAGCGTGCGGGCTGCGCGCAG
>CAYTPO010000125.1:0-8341 GCA_964439815.1 uncultured Thiotrichales bacterium | reverse complement strand
GGGCAAGGCACAGCCCGAGAGCACGATGGAGGTGAGCAGCAGCATCACAAGCCTATTCGGCGGCTGGTCGTATCTGCGTATCATCGGGATCTCTTGGCGTTGCAGGCGAGGGTTCGGCTGGATTGTGCTGCTGGATGGTTGGCCGTTGTTGGGTGACCTGCTCCGTGCTGCTTCCGGCAGGCGCTTTTTCCGTAGGTTTTACCGGGGTTTGCGCAGAGGCTGCCGGTCTGGCAACAGTGGCTGAATTGTCTGTCGGAACCTTGAGAACACGCGTTGGCTGCGGTGCGTTGACTGGTTCATCTTGTGATATGGCTTGGCGATTTTTCTGCCGGTAGATCCAGTACAGCAGCGCTGCCAGGAGGCAGGCAGCCGCAGCAGACAGGAGGAGCAGATACGGCATTGGAAGTGCGCTGAACCGTTGCAGGAGGCCGACCTGAGTGGAGGCACTTTCCACGTTGGCCGCTTTTGGAGCCATTGCCGAGGAGATGGAAGATGTGTTGGCCAATATCCTGATTCCCGGTATTTCAGCCAGCTTTGCCAGTGCCGACGCTCCGTTGCTCATGGATTGCGGTCGCAGTGGAACGAGGCTTATGCCGCGATCGACCACTCTTTTGGCCAATACCTGATTCAACCACTGCGTGTACTGCTCGTCCTGCGTGGTATCGCCGGTGGTGATCATGCCGTTGGAGGCGAGCAGAAAAACAGGTGGTTTTTCCGCGGGCAGGTTTTCAGCAAGTGCCAGCGCTCGTTCGATGCCGATGGCAAGATTGGTGGTTTTCTGCTTGGGTGAAACAAGGCGCGCCAGAAAAGTCGATAGATCACCATATTCCGGCAGGGGTTTGACGTCACTGGCATAGGTAATGATGGTATTGAATACCACCACACCCAACATGGGGGTGTCGTTTTCCGACTGACGGGTGATAGTGGTTCTGATATCGCGGTAGAGGGACGGGTCGGGATCTCCCAGGCTGGTATCGAACAGCAGAATGAAGTTTGTCGGTGTGCTACACCAGCCTGGCAATGGCGCCAGCATGAATAAAGCCGCCAGCAGCCACCAGAGTGACATGGTCTTGTGTGTGCGCTGGATGATTTTCATAACACACTTCTGCCATCAGAACTCGTATCGCAGGCCTGCACTGAACTGGTTTGCGGTGATGTCCTTCAATCCCACCAGTGTGGAATAGGAGATGAAATAGGAGCGCCCGCCCGATAGACCTGCCGTCAGATCCAGTGCCAGGGAGTAGAAGTCGGTATCGGGTCGGTCTGCCTGCAAGGTCATCAGGGTTTTGGCCGGATCGAAGCTGTAGAACGATTTGATCGTATGGGCGGAGTCCTCGAACTCGTGGTGCCAGCTGGCGCGAAACTGCTTGGAGAAGACGCCCCAGGATTTGCTGCTGGTGTGATTGGCCTGAAAACCCAGCGAGGAGCGCAGCGAATCGATGGTCTGCTTGTTGAAGGTCAGTGCAAGGCCGCGACCTTCTGCTGTGGGGTTGCTCATCGATTCGGAAAACGGATCGATTTCCAGGGATGACCAGGAAATATCCAGTGTCGGGCCGTAGGTGACTGCGCCCTTGCTCAGGTCGTAACCCATGTTCACCGAGGCGGTTAACTGGCTGCCTTCGGTACTACCCTTGGCGGATTGCAGAATCGTGACCCGGTTGCCCGTCAGCCCCACGCTGCAGCAACCCCCCGAGGTTTCGTCGAGGGTGTAGTTGAGATTGCGCTCGGTATCATGATCGCTGCGCGAGTAGTCGAGGAATCCATTGATATAGAACTGATTTTTTCGAAAGGCGCTGCCGTAGATCGAAATACTGACATTGCTGCTTTCCAGCGTGCCACCATTATTGGTCACATCCATATCGACCTTGTTGAGGCCAAGGGCGACACCGATGAAGGAGGTGCCGCTGAGAAAGTAGTCGACACCGGCAGTGAGCATGCGTGAGTCGTAATCGAAGCCTGCTTCCCGGCTGGAGGTTTTCTTGTCACCAAAACCGAGATCACCGCTGACAAACGCACCGAGGCGGCTGTCGCCTTCCCCCGCTGCACCGCCCAACAGTTGCTGCAACTGGTTTCCGGTCAGCATGGAGCCATCGACATTGAGTGAGAGCCGTTTCAGGCCAACCCCTCTGAGGCCGGACTGCAACGCAATGATGCGAGCTGCAACATTGTTCTGCTGTGAATTTACCGCGCGTACCGCAGTCGTGCCTTGTGCGGCAATTTCGTCGGGTGCAATCTGCCTGAGTGCAACACGGGCTTCGTCATTGGATTCCGGTGTCGCCTCCTGCGCCTGTATACCCAGACCACCCGCCTCGATAACGTCGGCACAGCGGCGTAGCAAATCCGCTTCGTCGGCGCTCAGGTTGGCTGCGATCTGCTGTTGGGTGGGCGGAACGGATGGGTCGGTGTTGCCGGTAGCCTGGGTATTGAGCCCCACGCAAACCTTAACGACCGGGCGCACTGCGGGAGGTGCCGCGCCCGGTGGGCCACCAACACTCTGTTCGGCTTCGGACAACTCGGTAACGGTACCTGCCAGAGTCTCTGCCGAGAAAATCATCAATGTGCTTGCGAGTGCAGTGTACAGCGCTGCACTTTTTTTATCGTGTAAGCCTTTGGACATGTTGTCTCCCGAAATATTTTATAGATCCATGTGCTTTTATTCTGGTATTTCCTTGAATATTCGCTGAATTATTTCAGGTAGTCCGGATGCGGCATGGATTGGCTGATTATTCATTTGAATATTTTATATTGTAGGTGAGTGTTCGTGGGCTAGCAATTGAAATATCGGTCATCTCGTTGATTGATATATCAGCATATTCCGATATACCTCATTGGCTGTGATTTTTCTTTCTCGATTCCAGAATCGTGCAAGGGTTATCCCTTGGATACTCGTTAGTTTATAGGAAAAAAATCATGGGACTTTTTCCTTTTGTGTTTGTCGAAGCGCGGCAGTCTGCAGAAATCAATCGGCCAATCCGGGTGAATATTGGATGTAATCTCCGGGAAGGTATTCGGGAATTTTTCATGAATCCACGGAATTTGTGGCGGAGTGAAGGCTGGTGACTATACTTTGGCTTCAGAATATGGATATTCCTACCTGTGCTGCAGAGCTGCTGTAGTATCGGCTATGGTTGGGATCATTGCGTGTGATTTTTCCTGATGCGGCCGCAAGATCGAGTCAGTTGTTCAACATGGACTTGAGTTGCTTGAATCAAGTCGATAAAAAAAAGAAGAAAGACCTGTGCAAAAAAAATATAAATTCAGGAGTCGGAGAAAATTCCCGGCGCTATTTCTGATAGTCGATTTTCGGGGAGGGGCAAAATGGCCGATTACATGATCGCCATTATTGGTGCAGGCCCGGCAGGCTTGAGCGCCGCAGCACGTGCGGCGGTCATCGATGCGGAAAATGGTGCAGAGACACCAAGCTATATCTTGCTCGAAGGTTACGACATGCTGGCCAAGACCATCCAGCGCTACCAGAAAGGAAAAAAGGTGATGGCCGAACCGGGTTTTCTCGATTTGCGCAGCGATGTGCGTTTCGAGGAAGGCAAGCGTGAAGATATTCTGGGTTGGTGGGCGCAGCGACAATCCGAGTTAGGAATCAATATTCGTTTCAATGCCGAAGTGGCGGGCATATCCGGCAGCAAGGGCGATTTTTCCATTACGCTGGTCGATGGCACCACGATTTCCGTCGGGCATGTGGTCCTTGGTATCGGGCTGGAGGGCAATCCCCGCCTGCTGGGTGTCGAAGGTGAGCGGCTGGAGCGGGTGCAATACCATCTTGAAGATCCCAAAGCATTTTCCGATGAAATCATTCTGGTGGTGGGTGCGGGAGATTCCGCCATCGAAAATGCGCTGGCGCTCAGTGAACAGAACGATGTTTTCATACTCAACCGGCGCGATGAATTCAGCCGGGCCAAGGAAGGCAATCTCAATCTGATCCTCAAGGCCATCAGCGATGATGGTCATCGACTCGGCTGCCATTACTCCACCAGTGTCAAGTCGGTTACTGAGAATACGGAGGGCAGGCCGCTGCATGTCGTGCTGAAAACACCGTCTGGCGACAAGAGCGTGGCCTGTGATCGAATCATTGCGCGCCTGGGTGCCATTCCACCACGCCGGTTTGTCGAGTCCATCGGTATCCAGTTCCCGAACAACCGTCGAGATGCCATTCCCGAACTGTCGAAATACTACGAGAGCAATGTCCCGGGTGTCTATATCGTCGGGTCACTGGCTGGCTATCCACTGATCAAGCAGGCGATGAACCAGGGCTACGACGTAGTCGAATTCATTCATGGCAATTTCGTCAAGCCCGCTGACTATCCGCTGCTGCAGCAACAGTTGATGGCGCTTCCCTATGATCGGGAGGTCGAGGATTTGCTGGAGCGTTTCCAGAGCCTTATCCCGATGTTTCGCCAGTTGAATTCACTGGCGTTCAGGGAGCTGATTATCGAAAGCACGGTGATAGCCTGTTATTCGCAAGGCCCTGTCTATAACGATGCCATGGAAAAGGTGAATGCCGAGGCGGCTCGATTGCAACAGGCTGGCAGGAATCCAAGGATCACCCGGGTGATCGAGGAAGGCAGCGTCATCTATGAGCCTGGAGAATTCGGTATGTCGTTCTACACCATTATCGATGGTGAAGTCATTCTGGAAGCGGAACAGGAAGGTACCGCAATGACCTCGACATTGGGGCGTGGTGAATTCTTTGGTGAATCCAGCCTGTTGTCCGGCAGACCTCGCGCGGAGAAAGCCATTGCCGGGGGTAACTGCATTCTGGTGGAAACGCCACGGCGCACCATGCTCAAGCTGATGAATTCCAATGATGAAGTCAAGAGCGGAATCGACTGGATATTCGTGGTGCGGGAATTGCAGCGCAATTTTGCGCCTTATGCGCCACTGCGTGAATTGCGGGATATCGGCGCCAGGGTTGAATTGTGTCAGTTCGAGGCCGGGGAGGTCATTTACAATGAGGGTGACGAGGGCGCCTGCCTCTACATCATTCGCTCGGGGGCCGTCACCTTGAGCCGCGACCTCGCGGGTGTCGATACGCTGGTGTTGCAGCTTCGCAGCGGCCAGATGTTCGGTGAAATGTCGTTGATGGGGGATGGTATTCGCCGTGAAAAAGCTACCGCGACGGTAGTGACCGAGGCCATCAGGCTGGAGCGGGCGGAATTTCTCGAACTGGTGCAGCGCAATGATGCACAAATAGAGTCCCTGCAGCAGAAAGTGAGTCGTCAGGTGCTGGACAAGGCGCGCATGAGTGCCCGTCCGGAATCCGGTGGCCTGTTCAATTTTCTGATGGCCAACGGGCTGGGTGAAGCGACCAATGTGCTGGTCATCGATGAGCGCCTCTGTGTGGGCTGTGACAATTGCGAGAAGGCCTGTGCCGAAACCCATGACGGTATTTCCCGTCTGGACAGAACCGCCGGGCCTACTGCGGTCGATATTCATATTCCAACGTCCTGCCGTCACTGCGAACAACCCCACTGCATGAAGGATTGCCCGCCCAATGCAATCCTGCGGGCGCAGTCGGGCGAAGTCTTTATTACCGATGCCTGTATCGGCTGTGGCAATTGCGAGAACAACTGCCCCTACGATGTCATCAAGCTGGCCTATGCCGCACCCAAAAAACCGGGGCTGTGGTCGTGGCTGTTGTGGGGGCGCGGCAATGGCCCCGGTGAACAGCCCGGATATCAACCGGATGATGCGGCCAGGGAGCGGGGCAAGAAAGCCACCAAATGTGATGCCTGTCTGGATCAGAAGGGTGGCCCGGCTTGCGTGCGCACCTGCCCAACTGGTGCTGCCCAGCGAATCGGGCCGGCGGCCTTTATCAATCTGGTAGAAGGGCGGCTGCAATGATCTACCGGAATATTCTGCAATATGGGAGAGGCCGGTATTTCTGGGTGTCGTTGCTTGCGGTTTTGAGCAGCTTTGTGCTCTATTTTACCCAGGGCGGAGTGCAGCCACCCAATGGCGGTACCTGGCAGGGCTATGTGCTGGGCACGGTCGGTGCATTGCTGATTGTCTGGCTGGCATTTCTCGGGGTGCGCAAGCGCAGTTACAAAAATGGCTCGGGTTCATTACAGGGGTGGACCTCCGCACATGTCTACCTGGGCACGGCAGTTTTGTTTATTGCGTCATTGCACTGCGCCATGCAGTTTGGCTGGAATGTGCACACCCTCTCCTATGTGCTGATGTGCATTGTGATTTTCAGTGGCTTTTATGGCCTGTACAAATACCTGAACCTGCCGCAGCACATCGTGCGCAACCGCTCCGGCAAGGCGCGTTCGCAGTTGTTCAATACGCTATACGAGCTGGATCAGCAAGCCAGAGCCATTGGACAGAAATGCCATCCAGCCGTCAGTCTGGCAGTAAAAAGCGGTGTGGAGCGGACGGTACTGGGCGGCCCGGCGGCTGCGCAACTGCGGCAGCGTGATGCGTCGAAATTTCTCCGTGCCGATGCCGAGGAGGCGACCGCCACCGCAGTATTGCAGGGCAATCGGGATCAGCAGCCGTTGATCGATTTTGTGGCTGCCAGAGTACCGCAGGCAGACAAGCGCAGTGAGGCAATGAATTTGCAGGATCTGCTTTCCGTACTGTGCCGAAGGCAATCTGTCCTGCGTCAGTTGCGGCGCGATATTGCGCTGCAGGGGTGGTTGAAAGTCTGGCTCTATTTTCACATTCCGGTGACCATTGCACTGATTTTTTCTTTGCTGGTTCATGTCACGACAACCTTCATTTACTGGTAGGCGGATATGGACGTACTGATAAGAGAAAATCTGGAAGGCAGCGCGGGATTTCAGGAATTCCAGGACAGCGAGGTACAGGTCGATCGTCTGACGATTGGCAGTGCGCCGGACCAGCAGATACAGATTCTTGGCACTGCCATCAAGGCGCAGGAAGCGGTTATCACGCTCAGTGGTGATACGGCGCGCATCAAGGGCCTTGGTAAAACCAGCCTGCAGATCAATGGCAAGCCGGTGCGTGCGGGCAAGTTGCGGCAGGGCGACCGCATTACGCTGGGCGACAATGAAATAGAGGTGATTGCCACACCCTCAGGATTCGATCTGGCGCTGGAGGTGACACGACCCAAATCCGCTGATGCCGGTGCGTTTGAAAATGCCTTTGTCACCTCACTGGAAAAGACCGGGTGGTCGATGCGACGACTTACCTGGGGACTGACCTTTCTGGTGTTGCTCGTTTCCATTATCCTGCCACTGACCTCGATGGCACTGCGCGACGATAAAGGCAAGACGTTGCCAGGGATTCCTTCCGATGCGCTGTGGATCAGCGGGCCGTTGCACCCGGTGCATGAGCTGGCGGCGGGTGATGACTGCGAACTTTGTCATACCGATCCATTTGTAAAAGTACAGGATACTGCCTGCCTGGAATGTCACAAGGAGATCGATGATCACATTTCCAGCGAGCTGCTGGAAACCCATCCGGATAATGTCATTCGCTGTGCAACCTGCCATCGTGAGCACAATGAACCGCAACCCACGCTGATTGTCCGCGCCGATCTGCTGTGTACCGATTGTCATGCCAGCGAGGAGCGGATCGATGGCACCGAAGAGATGTCGCTGGTGACGGGGTTTGCCAAAAAGGCGCATCCGCTGTTCAAGGCCACGGTGCTGGAGCCGGCGCCGGAAAATGGAAACCCCGATTTGCCGTGGCAGTCTGTGACTGTCGAGCTGGCAGAGGCCAAAGAGCAGTCGAATCTGAAGTTCCCCCATGATGTGCACATGGATCGGGAAAAGGTGCAGAACAAATCCACGGATGAGGCGCTGATCTGTACCGACTGCCACCGGTTGAACAATGATCGTGAGCATTTTGCGCCGATCAGAATGGAAGGGCAGTGTTCGGAATGTCATGAACTCACCTTCGACCCGCTTTTTCCGCAGCGTCAATTGCCGCACGGAAAACCGGAAGAGGTGATTTTCACGCTCGAAGGGCATTACCTGAAACTGCTCAGTGATCCTGATTACAAGCCGGAGAAATCCACGCGGCGCCGTCGTCCGGATAAAAAGGACAAGCGACCGGTCGTCTGTACCGAAGCGACCTACGACTGCGCGCTGCAAAAGGCGGCACGGGATGCCGATGACCAATTTACCCGCCAGGGTTGCGTCAGTTGCCATGAGGTTTCGGTGCATCCGGAACAGTCGCTGTATCAACGCTACGACGTGCGCCCCGTACAGTTGGCCGAGGATTATTTTGCCAGCAGTGTCTTCGATCACGGTAGCCACCTGATCATGAAATATCCGGACAGGGATGAATCGCTGTCTGGCGCGGATGCCTGCAACTCCTGCCATGAAGCCAGGTTATCGGAAAAGAGCAGCGACCT
>CAYTPO010000124.1:0-2303 GCA_964439815.1 uncultured Thiotrichales bacterium | reverse complement strand
CTGCGGTTTCCAGCCGCAGCTTCATACGTACCGCGACGACTTTATCCCAGTCGGTAACACTACTGGCGTCCACGTAATTTGTAGCCAGAGTTCCACTGTTTCGAAGGAGATAGCGGATTTTCATGCCTGTCACTCCTTCTATGATTTCCTCTTTACTACCGCTTATGTTCAGGCGGTAGAGTGATGTCGAAGCGCTGCCGTCAGATCTCGTTCGCCCGTTATATCCAACGTACCAAAAGCTGGCATCCAGAGGGGCGTTGATGGCGCCAGCTTGAGGGCTGGTGGAGACTGTGGGGGGGGTAGAAGTGCCTAAGGTACAAGACAGTACGGCCGCAGAAGAACCAGAATCACGAAGCGTGGCCGTGCGAATCAGGAGGGCGTGGGAATCATATTGCACCGCGCTCTTCGGGGCACGATCGCCGGCGTTAGGTGTTCCGGAGCCTGAATGGAAACCAACGGCACTAATAGTAGCGTTGTCATCGTAACCTTTGATTCCAAAATCTGCTGGCGGATTACTCCATTGTGACCACCATGGCGGAGGCGAGAAGCTGGTGGGTGGCAGGGGAGGATGAGCACCGCACTGGTTTCCTCCGGCTGCCCTGATCTCTCTTCCCATCAATTCATTGACGATGCGAGCCGCCTCTTGTAAGCGGCTGATATTTTCGTTCGTGCGATAAACCTGACGGTTGGCGATGAACATGCTGATGACGCCGGCAAGCAACATGAGGCCGAGCACCATGGCCACCATCAGCTCCACCAGGCTGAAGCCGCGGATTTTCACTGATGGTTTGGATGAAGCTCTGCTCATAACCGGCTCCGGGTTGTCAATGTTTGTGTGGTGTTGTTGCCGGTGGCACGCTCATCATTCCATTGAATCTTTACGGTGCAGTCGCCGGTGTTGTTGCAGTTGATGAATCCGCAAGCGTCGCTGCCAAGAGAGTCGTCGATCATGTTGAACCAATAACGGAGGTCATTGGCTACTAAGGTGCTTGACCCTGGGGGGGCGGAACAAGTCATGGCAATGTTATATTTTCCATTGAGCGAATCCACGCGATTGACCCTCATCATGTCAAAGGCGGCATAGCTGAGGATTACCGCCTGGGCACGTTGCATGGCGCTTTCGTTGTTTTTCAGAGACTGAGTCTGTAGTCCCGCCAGCCCCAGTATGCCGATGGCCAACACCACCAAGGTAATCAGGATCTCGATCAGGCCCACGCCTTTCTGGTACTCGATTCGCATCATGGACAGCTCACACCATTTTTGACCAGGCGCAAACGCCCACTTGCAATGAGTTCCAATTCACGCCCTTCTTTTCGGTCGTCACAAAATTTGATCTTGCCCGTGGTCGATGAATCGGCCATGCCAGTTGGACTAAATTGGATGCGGCCGCCCAAGGTGCTGCTGACGGTGATGTTTCCGCCAATGGCATCATGGGAGCGCAATAGGCAGTCTTCGCCGTTTTCGCAAGGGTCGGAGTCGCCATCGTCATTGAAACTATTATTCTTGTCGGCATCGGAAAACACGATCCATCCTTGGCTCCACCCGCCCGAAGCGGCGCAGCTGCTGCCGTTGCTGCTCGGGCAGAGCACGACGCGCATGTTTTTTCGTACCGCTTCCATACGCGCCAAATGAATGGATCCGGTCATGGCGTTGACCGCGGCGGCGAGGCGGTTGTCCTTGACGATGTTGCTGAAGCTGGGAATGGCGATAGTCACCAGGATCACCGCCACCACCAGCGCGATCATCAGTTCCACCAGGGTGAAGCCCCGCCAACTGTGGAAACGGATCTGGGCTTGTTGAGTATTCATGTCATGAAGTCTTGTCGAAACGGGGGTCGAGGTTCAACGAGGGGTGCACGAATTTTGGATGAACGGTAGGGAATCGTGGATGAAATGACCTGCGGGTGGCCGGACGGTTAAAGGTTCGCGCGGGAAAGCGGTAGAGTTCTCTCAGCCCAACAGCGCTCGGGGCAGGGGAAAGGTCACCTCCTCGCGCTTGCCGTCGTCTTCCATGGGGGCCGCGGCGCCCCACTCCCGCAGGCGGTCGATCACCTGCTGCACCAGATCTTCCGGCGCCGATGCGCCCGCGGTGACGCCGATGACCGCCTCCTCGTCAAACCATTCCCGCTTCAGGTCGTCCGGGCTGTCCACCAGGTAGGCCGGTTTGCCCAGCTTCTCGGCAATCTCCTTGAGCCGGTTGGAGTTGGAGCTGTTGGGCGAGCCCACCACCAGGATCACGTCGGCGGCCTCGGCCAGCCGCTTGACGGCGTCTTGCCGGTTCTGGGTGGCGTAGCAGATGTCGTC
>CAYTPO010000123.1:0-6620 GCA_964439815.1 uncultured Thiotrichales bacterium | reverse complement strand
GCCTACTGCGGAAAAGCCATTTTGGCCCTTTTTCCCCCTGATTTTCGTCAAATATAACCAATATTCTCCTCAAATCAGTGAAAAAAATGCCCTAAAATGGCTTTCCCTCGCTACGACTCCTATTCTCGGACAGACTCCTAGGTTCGGAGTTCTCCGGATCACAGACCTGCTCCCGACCACATTCAGCGCCGAATTGAAAGCAAAATTCTGCAGCAGGCATCAAATATCATCACTGTTTATGCGTCAGTGGTTCACTTATAATGACCAACATCGTTCAATAGACGGAATTGAATGTTGAATACCCGGGACATCGACCAACCTGAGCTGCCCTCCCCTGTCAATTCCAACAATACAGCGTTTATCAGGGTAGATTTGACCAAACACATATGGACTTAACTGGATTACTCGAAATCGCTGGCAGAACTGATACTGGGAAGGTCCGGGAACAGAACGAAGACAGCATCGGAGAAGAAATCGAACTTGGCGCCATTGTCCTGGCAGATGGGATGGGAGGCTACCACGGGGGAGAAGTCGCCAGTGCCATCGCGGTCAACACCATACTCAACCATCTGCATGAGCATTTGCCCGGTATCAAGACCGCCCAGATCGACAAACAGACTGGCTATTGCAGGGAAACCCTGATTTGCCAGGCGGCCATCGAGCAGGCCAATGCGACAATCGTCAAGGCCGCCCAGTCTCAGCCGCAGTACCGCGGCATGGGAACAACAATCGTTCTTGGGATCTTTTTCGATAACAAGCTGTCAGTAACACACGTCGGGGATTCCAGAATGTATCGCTTCAGGGAGGAATGCCTGGAGCAAATCACTGCGGACCACACGTTGCTGCAAGAGCTTGTCGACCGTGGCTTTTACACGGAAGAGGAGGCCCACGAAAGCCTCAATAAGAATCTTGTGACCCGTGCACTCGGGGTTGAGAGTGATGTCGTGGTAGATATGCACGAAACATCTGTACAAGCGGGAGATATCTATCTTCTCTGTTCGGATGGATTGACCGATATGGTGACAGACCAGGAGATTCTGGCAACGATCAGGACTTTCACCAGCAGTCTCCAGGATGTTGCCGATAATCTGGTAGCGCTGGCAAACGAACACGGCGGGCGCGACAACGTTTCAGTAGTGCTGGCCAGACCATTAAAGCCTTTTCCGGCGCCACCGGCCAACTGGTTCAAAAGGCTTTTCAATTTTATTTTTTAATGACGGGTGAACAATGGCAAAGTTAATGCTATCTACCGAAGGCGAGGTTGTTGAGGAGATTCAAGTCGACAAGGACTGCCTGACGATCGGAAGAAAGAACGATAATGACATCCATATAGACAGCATGTCTGTCAGCGGCCATCACGCCAAACTGGTGATCATCGAGGAAGATGCCTTCATCCAGGACCTCAACAGTACCAACGGTACGTTTGTCAATGCCGAAAAGGTAACGCAGGGCTATGTTAAGGATGGTGACATCATCTCTCTTGGAGTCTACAGCCTCAAGTTCATCGCCGAAGCCAGTGAAGAACCCGCCAAGAAGCTGAACGGATACGGTGGCCTCCCTGACCAGAGCCATGCCCACCTGCAGATTCTCAACGCAGCAGAGAACCAGCCGGATATCATTCCGATCACCGGCAAGATGATCACACTGGGCAAACCCGGCACCCATGTAGCGGCCATCACCCAACGGAATGATGAGTATTATTTTGTCCATGTCGACGGTGGAGACAACGATACGTCATCGATCGTCAACGATGAACCGGTAGCCGACAAGGGGCAACAATTGCAGGATCATGACGTGATCGAAGTCGCTGGCGTCAAGATGGAATTTCGTACAGGCTAGGAGGCTGTCGGAGTTAATGCTGTTTGGCTGCGCCCACCAGAAGTGCCCTTGGGGTGCAAATCCCTGGATGGCGATCAACTCAGGTTTGGTGCAATACCGGGAAAGCAGATCACTGCGCTACCACGGCGCCGTGACCTGATCCCCGTCATGCAACCGCATGGGCTCTTCTGCAAGTACAGCGCATTCCTGCGGCGGCATCCCATCCCGGCTGACTCAAGCTTCTCGAAACACAATGCCCGGTGGTCGGGATAACACCTCCTTTCTTCACCTGGTTTCGATAGTTATTGTGATCAAATTACCTAAATGCCGGACAGTCCTTCGGTATGATGTAACACGACCTGAATAAAGCTGTTCCATACAAGTATAAGAAACATCCGAAATACTGGGGAATTTCGCAGATAGGCTGCCATTTGGGAAATAACATCGGGCTGAACCAATATAATGACAAACACAGTTTATACGGCGCATCGTAATGAATACGATGTGACAGACAGTATCGTGGTCACGGACGTAGAGTCGGTCAGAGGGCACGTGTGCCAACTCTACACGTCGACCTATGGTACCGGGAAAAATCTTGCGCTGATCAATCAGGCATTCACTGATTTCGCCCTCCTGTTCGAAGGCAGTTATGAAGGTTTTCATGCATGCGATACGCTGTATCATGACATGCAGCACACCCTGGATGTGACGCTGGCCATGGCCCGTCTGCTCAATGGATATGAACGGGAACATCCGCTGGATCAGTTGGGAGAAAACAGGTTTGTTCTCGGCTGCATCATCGCACTGTTCCATGATGCCGGGTACATTCGCACCTTGAACGATCACAAGGCACCCAATGGAGCCTATTACACACTCAGCCACGTCTCGCGTGGGGGGGATTTTCTGCATCACTATCTCCCCACATTGGGCCTGGGGCGCTACAGTGATCTCGCAGCCAAGCTCATTCACTTCACCGGCTACGAAATGGATATCGATGAAATCGCGGTAGCCGATCCCAAGGATCGACTGCTGGGTCACCTGCTGGGCACTGCGGACCTCATTTCGCAAATGGCGGATCGTTGCTATCTGGAAAAATGCCGTGACCGGCTCTACCCGGAATTCGTTGTCTGCGGCCTGGCCGGAAACAGCGCCAACGATTCAGTGATTCATCGCCACGGCACACTGTTTCACTCTGCAGAGGATCTGCTGAAAAAGACACCGGATTTCTACAACCACTCGGTCGTTCACCGTCTCAACCGGCACTTCCACAAGGCTTATGACTATGCGCGAGCGCATTTCGAAAGCCACAATCCCTATATGGAGAGAATCAGCCATAACATCGGCTATCTTGAAAACATCAATAAAAAGGATATGAGCACCCAGCTCAACCGCAAACCGCCAAAAACCCGCGCGCTGCAGGAATTTCCTTTCGAGATGGTTGGATAGGATTCAAACCTGGCGCTCTCCCGACGCCAGTACTCCATCAAACCTCATTTGATGGAGTAGCAAGCCTACGGCTTCTCACCCTCTGCAGTCACAGCCAATGCCTTGCGACGCGCCTTGATGGCAATTAGGCGCGCCCGCTCTGCCACCTTGCCCGCCAGACTATAGCGCTTTTCGGCCAGAAACCGATCTGCATCATCCATGAGCACCTTTGCCTCCTGAAACAATTCTGGTGCATATTGCTCCGCACCCGCCTGCTGAGCTGCCAGAAAGGCCTGCCGGGCATCACTCATCTGCTGGATGGGGAATGCGGCACAGCCCCCAAGGAAAATCATCACTGCCAGCATGATTGTGGAGAGGTATTTACTCATGGCATCGGACATTCAGGAAAAAGTTGGATTAGAAGCTAGCATCACTTAAGATCCTCAGCAAGTCATTCAGCAGGAAATCACCCCATGCCACAAGCCACCATCTACCATAATCCACGCTGCAGCAAATCTCGTCAGACATTGGATTTATTGAAAAGCAATCAGGTCGATGCCGAGATCGTGGAATATCTGAAAACGCCGCCCACTGCTGCTGAACTGAAGGACATTCTCTCCATGCTTGGCCTCAAGCCTCGTGACCTGATGCGCAAGAAGGAAGCCGAATACAAGGCACTGGGCCTATCGGATGAAACACTAACCGACGATGAACTGATTCAGGCCATGGTAGAACACCCCAGGCTGATCGAGCGCCCCATTGTCATCACAGGCAACAAGGCAGCCCTGGGAAGGCCACCCGAGCAAGTGCTGGATATACTCTGATGGCCGTTGAAATCCTGGTGCTGTATTACAGCCGGTTTGGCGCAACCGCGGAGATGGCTACACATATTGCCCGCGGGGTCGCGGAAGTCGAGGATGCAACAGCCCGCCTGCGAACCGTCGCACCAGTATCAACAACCTGCGAAGCCATCACCGACGATATTCCTGAATCCGGTCCCCCCTATGTGGAGACGGACGATCTGGCCGAATGCCACGGCTTGATCCTCGGCAGTCCCACCCGTTTCGGCAACATGGCAGCGCCCATGAAGTACTTCATCGATCAGACCAGCAACCTGTGGCTGGCGGGCAAGATGGCGGGCAAACCAGCCAGCGTCTTCACCTCCAGCTCCAGCATGCATGGTGGACAGGAAAGTACGCTGCTGAGCATGATGATCCCACTGCTGCACCACGGCATGCTGATTGCCGGACTACCCTACTCCGAACCCGAGCTGTTGAAGACCACGACTGGTGGCACCCCTTACGGGCCCAGCCATCTGGCAGGCATCGACAGCCGCCAACCCCTGAGTGATGACGAGATTCGTCTGTGCCGCGCGATGGGCAAACGGATAGCCGCTATCGCCCGACAACTCAATGCCTGACACGGCGCCCGGCAATACACCATGAGCAAGCCCCACCTAGCCTACCTCACATCCCTGACTGGCTATTTCGGATTGCTGTTTCTAATCATGGGTTCAATTGCCTGGTCACCCACAGACAATCACCCGCCCCGCACCATCCTGCTGATCGTATTGGCAGGCCCACTGCTTTTCCCCCTGCGCGGGCTACTGCATGGCCGCACCTACACCCACGCCTGGGCGGGCTTCATGGCGTTGGTCTATTTCGTCATTGCTGTTGCAGTAGCCGCCGGCAGTGAATCCTTTTTGATCGGGACGATCGAAGCGCTACTCAGCGTCATCTGGTTTATCGGTTCCCTGCTCTATGTCCGCTGGAAATCCAGGGCAATTGCGCAACAGCACTAGGAGGCTGTCGGATTTAACCGTTTGAAGCGAAAATCATTGGGGGTCAATTAAGTCAGTTTATCGTGTGAGGAGAATAGCAGCGCTATTTGACGAACAGGATGAGCTGACTTAATCGCCGTCCAGAGATTTGCACCCCAAGGGCACTTCCTGCGGGCGCAGCCAAACAGCGTTAAGTCCGACAGGCTCCTAGAGTTTGATCGGCCACGCCGTGAGTACGCCAGCCACAGGATCAAACTGTACAATACGGTTATTGTTGGTATCGGCAATCAAAACCTTGCCATTCAGAATCGCCAACCCACCCGGCTCATTCAATGCCGAGTCCAGCGCCTTGCCCAACCCCTTGCCCGGCTTGCCCGTGCCAGCTACCGTCGTGACCGTACGGGACTCAAGATCCAGTCGTTTCAGTTTATGGTTATAGGTATCGGCAATATAGATGTGTGACTTGTCCTCGGCGGCGATACCCAGGACATGTTGCAACCGCACTGCATCAAACTTGCCATCAACATCTCCAAAATCGAACAGCCCCTTGCCAACCAGCGTCTCCACAACCTCCTTGTCAATATCGATCTCACGCACCGCCGATACCTCGGCATCGGCCACAAACAGGAGATCATCCAGCAGGCTGAGTCCACTGGGCTGACTGAACGATGCACGTCGGATGCCCCCATCCTCCATCGACTCGGCACCATTGCCGGCCCATGGGCGTATTTTGGCCCTCGCAAGATCAAGCCGCCAGATTTGATGGCTCCCCGCCATGGCGATGTATAAATGATCACCTGCAACCGCCAGCGCCCAAGGTGACCTCAGACCAATTTCGGTAGCATTGAAAATGCTGTTGCGGTGCGATTCGATCTTGCCATTTCCTGCCACTGTTCTCGTGGTTCCGGTATCAACATCGATAGCGCGCACGACATGGTTGCCGGTATCCGCCACATAAAGCGTGTTATCACCAAAAGCGAGCCCCTGCGGTGAATGGAACCGTACCTTTTCCGCCTTGCCATCAACCAGCCCGGCTTGCGGGCCGCCCACACTCCTCACGACCTTTCCAGCATGATCGGTAATGACAATGCGATGATGCAAGCTGTCACTGATTGCAACCCATTGATCATTGACCGCGATCTTACCCGGCGCCGCCAACAGGCTTTTTGCAAACGCTGTTTTTTCCAGCTTGATCGGCAATGGATCGGTTTTGAGAAGAGCGGCATGCTGCTGCAGCAGGTCGCCAATCGCATTGTCCAGCACGTCGTAGTTGCCTTCACCTTCCACCTTGCCCAGCACATTGCCGGCAGGATCGATGACATATTGTGTAGGCCAGGCCCGCATCCCGTAAATCCGCGCGGTCAGGGAATCGACATCATTGACGACAGGATGGGTAATATCGTAGCGCACGACGATCCGGCGCAGCGTTTCCAGATTCTTTTCATTCTCAAATTTTGGCGTATGGACACCAATGACGACAAGCTTGTCACCATACTTCTGAATCAACCGATGCAGATCTTCCAGCACATGCATGCAATTGATGCAGCCATAGGTCCAGAAATCCAGAATGACCACCCTTCCGCGTAACGCCTGAAGT
>CAYTPO010000122.1:0-2948 GCA_964439815.1 uncultured Thiotrichales bacterium | reverse complement strand
TACCTCAATCGCTCTACCGATCCCCCTCCGGGACATCAGACAATTTGGCGCGGCTATTCCGCGCTTCAGTTGATGTGTGAAGGATTTTCCTTGCAAAATCATGGAGCTGTTGTCTAGCTATGTTTGTGGGTAATAGGCAGTCCTAGTCAGTAATCGAGGATACTCGGCGTTTCCTGTACGACCACGGGGGCCTGTTGAATGACTGTTGCCGTTGCCGCCGGCATTTGCTCCTCCAGGGTGGTTGGCGCTGAAGTGTAGGTGGTTTCCAGACAGGGGTTGCTCAATTGCATGCCATTGTCGGGATAGACCGGCAGGCCATCGCTCTCTGCCAGGCGACATTGTAGCGGGATGATGCGGGCAATCAGGCTGAAAATCCGGTTCATCGGGTAGTTGTCTCGCATCTGCGCGGCCAAACCGGCGTATTTGCACATCTCCTCATCGGGCAGATCCACTTCCATCAACAGCACTCTGGCGGCTACCGGCGCCACAATTGGTGCATTTTGCGCGGCCTGCTCCAGATAGCTGAGTCCCAGCTCGCGATCACCCGACAACCCCATCATCTTGGCACCCCATTTCATCCCCTTGGATTCGATGGACCCAAGGTAGTAGTTGAACAGGCCCAAGCCCAGGTAGGCGTCTTCGACCTCCGGATGCTCGGCCACCAGATTTTCCAGTGTGGTATGGCCGGCGCTGGCGTACTTGTAGGCTTTCAGGGATTTTTCATGGGCAAAGTAGATGGAGCCGACAAATGCCTGGGACAGCCCCAGCGCAAGCTGTACCTGTGGATCGTTATCGCCAGACTGGATTCTGGCGCGGGCTTTTTTCACCGTTTCAATCAGGGGCACCAGCGCCTGCTCTTCCACCGAGCGATCAATGGTTTCGGTGGTATAGGCGCGATTGAGAATGGCCATGGCCTTGAGAAAATCCAGAATCGGATGATTTGGATGGGTCATTTCCAGCTGCCGGATCTTGCTGTCGGTATCCGACACATCCAGATTGATCATACTGTCGATGATCGAGCGCGGTGAATCGGGCTCACAGACCGCAGCTGCATTGCCTGCAATGAACATCAGGGCCGCGCCGAGGCATAGCCCCCTGATCAGGGATTGGTAAACGGGCATTTTGTAAAACTCCTCTCTGCCGGGATGCTGTTCATCATGTCTATCCGGCACATTTGATCAATGAATTCAGTTTGTTCAGATACGCTTTTCGATGCAAGCAAAGATTGATTCGATCCACGCAAATTATTGTCAAATACCTGAACCCGCCTTGTTCAAGGTGGCAGCCTCTGCTTATCTGAACTACTCGCTGAGTAGCCATGTTGCGTTTATTGTTGTTTCCGTGTCTTGCGCAACTTCATCAGCACCGCAACCGGTCCGGACAGGGTATAGATCAGAAATCCGGTAAAGAGCACCTTGGGAGGATCGAAGGCAATCAGTATCAATGCGACCAACGCCAGCAAGATGCCCAGAAAGGGAACCCGGCTCTTGTAGTCGATGTCCTTGAAGGTGAGGTATTTGATATTGCTGACCATCAGCCCACCAACAATGATCGTCAGCAGAAATGCCGGGATACGAAAGACTTCACCAGAGTAACCGGTGTCATGCCAGATCCAGACCATACCGATCATCAGCGCGGCCGCTGTCGGGCTTGGCAGGCCGGTAAAATAGCGCTTGTCCTCATCCGCCGAAGGCACATTGAATCGCGCCAGGCGCATGGCGGCGGCTGCGGTATAGAAAAACGCAGCCAGCCAGCCGAGCTTGGCCCATCCGGGGCCGGCATCATTCAGAAAGATCAAGGACCACTGGTACATCACCAGTGCGGGCGCAAGACCAAAGGAGATCAGATCTGCAAGGCTGTCATATTCGGCACCGAATTCGGTCTGGGTATTGGTCATCCGCGCCACGCGGCCATCGACCGTATCGAGAATCATCGCAATGAAGATGGCTATGGCTGCAGCGGAGAACCGCCCCGTCTGCGCTGCAATAATGGCGTAGAAACCCGCAAACATCGCCGCCGTGGTAAAAAGGTTGGGCAACAAAAAGATGCTTTTGTGCCTTGGGCCTGGCGCTGGAGATTCAGACTGTTCCGTCATGTTCCTGTCATTGCGTTGATAGGATTCAACCATTGAATCCCTTTTTCAAATATACACTATTTCAGCGTCTGTCTGCCTTGGAGCCTGGTCTCGGCACCAAAATAAAAAAGGCACCTTCAGGGATCAATCTGAAGGTGCCTGTGGGCAAAACCGAAAAAACCAATCAGTTCTTGCTCTTGTCTACCAGCTTGTTGTCGCCGATCCATGACATCATGCCACGCAGTCTGCCGCCCACTTCCTCGATGGGGTGCTCCTTGCCCAGTCGACGTTTGGCTTTCAGTGTAGCCGCGCCGGTCATGTTTTCCATGATGAACTCACGGGCAAATTCACCGTTCTGGATTTCCTTGAGGATGCGGGCCATCTCCTTCTTGGTCTCTTCGGTGATGACACGTGGGCCACGCGTCAGGTCACCATATTCCGCCGTATTGGAGATGGAGTAACGCATGTTGGCGATACCACCTTCATACATAAGATCCACGATCAGCTTGAGTTCGTGCAGACACTCGAAATAGGCCATTTCAGGCGCATAACCGGCTTCGGTCAGGGTCTCGAAACCTGCCTGTACCAGTGCAGTGGCACCGCCGCAGAGCACGGCCTGTTCGCCAAAGAGGTCGGTCTCGGTCTCTTCACGGAAAGAGGTTTCGATGATGCCGGCGCGACCTCCACCATTGGCGGAAGCATAGGAGAGTGCAATCTCCTTGGCCTTGCCGCTGGCATCCTGGAAAACTGCGATCAGGCTGGGTACACCACCCCCTTCGGTATAGGTGGAGCGCACCAGATGGCCGGGCCCCTTGGGCGCAATCATGATGACATCCAGATCGGAGCGAGGCTGGATCTGTTCGAAGTGGATATT
>CAYTPO010000121.1:0-7383 GCA_964439815.1 uncultured Thiotrichales bacterium | reverse complement strand
GTTGTCGGGGAATAAATCGGTAATCTTCGCATGGAGATTTGCATATCACCCCTTGCGTTGGAAAAGAAGTTTGCCACAGGCGCAACATCAATGCCTTGATGATGATTGATATTAACCCGTCTTATTCATGGTGGATCGCGGGTCATGGCGCTGGACTGGTGCGTCTGGACGCCGCTCTGGAGCGAAATTTGTAGCTACAGCTACAACTTGAGTGAAGCACAAGCGCAGGCGTGTCAGAACAAGCCAGGGCCGTGATAGGCTGAAGCCTCTCACCATTTGGGTGAAACGGGACTGTCAAGGAATTGTCATATTTTTCATTTACTTATCACAGGCTTTAGCCGCCACCATGAATAAGACGGGGTTAATTCACCCCCAGGGATTTTCACTTCAAACGGTTAAGTCCGACAGGCTCCGAGTGTGCGACATTTAGGCAATGGAAACGTCAAGGCAGCCTTCATATTCCGATTTATTCCAGCAGCAAGGACTCATGTGAATTGAAGGTGGGTTGACTGCTAATCGGCTGGTAGAATAGCGCTTAATCTCCGCTTTCAGCCTCATCATGAAATCAACCCTGGGACTATTCCTTTTACTGCTATCCCTGTCAGCTGTTTCCGGTACGGTGCCGGGTTCGATTGAAAGGAGCTTGCCGCTGCAGGATGGAACCGAATTATCCATCCTGACTCTGCCGGCCAATGGCTCAACTGCGGGGGTCAAGATACTCTGGGTGCCACCCGAGTACGGTCTGCTGCCGGTGGAAATAGCACTGGCCCGGCAGGTTCACCGCGCCTTGCCATCCACGACGGTGTGGCTGCCTGATTTCTTCTCGTCCTATTTCCTGCCAGCCGGTGCCCAAAGTCTGCAAACCGTTGGAGCCGCACCAGTGTCCGAGGTCATTCACAAAATACTGCAAACACGTTCGCAAACTGAATCCGGGCAGCTCTTTGTCATTACCCTGAACAAGGGGGCCGCATTGGTGCTAGAGGCTCTGCAAATCGTGCAGAGAGAACTGCAACAACGGGGTAAAACACTGAGCCAGGTTGGCGTCATATTGATCAATCCCAACCTCTATGTCACCACACCTGCTCCGGGCACACCAGCGACCTACTGGCCATTCGTGGCGAAAACCAACCTCCCCATTTATATCCTGCAGGCCAAACTATCTCCGTGGCGCTGGTCGCTGGAAAAACTTGCCAACACATTGCAGACATCAGGCAGCGATGTATTTGTCCATCTGCTGCCAGGGATCAGAGACCGTTTCCATTTCCGACAGGATGTCACACCGGCAGAAAATCAGGCCGCTGGAAGACTCCCCCGGCAGCTCATTCAAGCCATGGCTCTGCTGCAGCCCTACATGACAACGCCTCGTACGGCACCAACGTCCAGCAACCCGCCTCCGGCGAGAGCAGATGCTCCTGACAACAGGGTAGGCAGTGAATTGCACGTTTATCGGGGTCAACAGGGCAGGAAGCTGGAACTTGCAGATATTAGTGGACAGTCATACTCGCTGGGCGATCACAAGGGCAAGGTGGTATTGCTGAATTTCTGGGCCAGCTGGTGCCCTCCCTGCGTTCACGAAATCCCCTCCATGGTGCGACTGAAAGAAAAACTCAAGGGCCAGCCTTTCGAGATTCTGGCAGCCAATCTGGGGGAGGATACGCAGGCAGTCGGAAAATTTCTGTCAAGGACTCCGGTGAATTTCCCGATCCTGCTGGATCCGGATGGCAGCGCCATAAAATCATGGCAAGTATCAGCCTACCCGACCAGCTATCTGGTCGACAAGACTGGCAAGATTCGTTTTGCCCTTTTCGGGGGCTATGAGTGGGACAGTGCAGAGGCCATCCGCATCATCAGGCAGCTATTGCAGGAATAGCTGCCTGAAACCAGCACGGAGTCAGCGCACCATCAAACCTGACTCCCAGGAGGCTGTCCGAGAATAGGGAGCCTACTGCGGAAAAGCCATTTTGGCCCTTTTTCCCCCTGATTTTCGTCAAATATAACCAATATTCTCCTCAAATCAGTGAAAAAAATGCCCTAAAATGGCTTTCCCTCGCTACGACTCCTATTCTCAGACAGCCTCCTAGCGCTTGCCAAAACAGATCTCGGCGACTTCCCGATACTCACTGACAAAGTGGATGGTCATATCCTCTTGCAGATAGTCAGGCAGTTCATCAAAATCGCGGCGACAGGCTTCCGGGAGAATCAGTTCGGAAATCCTGACGCGCTTGGCTGCAATGATCTTTTCCCGAATACCACCTACGGCAAGCACCCTGCCCGTCAATGTCAACTCTCCGGTCATTGCGATATTGGCCTTCACCCGCTTGCCACTGGCCAGCGACAGTAGTGCCGTAGCCATTGTGATACCGGCGCTGGGACCATCCTTTGGTGTGGCTCCTTCAGGTACATGCAGGTGAATAAATGCGTTATCAAAGTAACCTGCCTGGGGAGTATCGTTGTCGATATAAGCGGTAATGAAACTGTAGGCGATTTCCGCCGACTCCCGCATCACATCGCCCAGTTGCCCGGTCAGTTTCAGGCCACGATTCTTTTCATGTACTCGTGTTGCTTCTATATCGAGCGTGCTGCCTCCCATCGAAGTCCATGCAAGACCCGTTACCACGCCAACCCCCTTGCTGGGCTTATCATCACGGAATAAAGGCTTGCCGAGGAATTCCTCGATTCGCGGTCGTGTAATGTTCAGTGATTTTGCCTTGCCCTGCAGCAATTCGACCACCGATTTGCGCACCAGCCTTCCCAGCTGCTTGTCCAGCCCCCGTACTCCCGCCTCGCGAGCATAACCATCAATCAGGAATTTCAGGGCAGCATCAGAAATCTTTAGTTGCTTGGGAGTAACACCCGCCTTGTCGAGCTGCTTGCGCCATAGATGTTTCTTCGCTATCGCAAATTTCTCTGCCGCAATATATCCGGCCAGATGGATTACTTCCATCCTATCCAGTAACGGCCGCGGAATCGTATCAAGCTGATTGGCCGTACAGACGAACAGTACATTCGACAAATCAAGATGAACATCCAGATAGTGATCCACAAAATCGGTATTCTGCTGCGGATCGAGAACCTCCAGCAATGCCGAAGCAGGATCGCCCCGATAGGATGCCCCCACCTTGTCGATCTCGTCGAGCATGATGACCGGGTTGGCTGTCCCCACCTCTTTCAGTGCCTGTACCAGCTTGCCGGGCATTGCACCAATGTAGGTTCTGCGATGCCCCTTGATCTCGGCTTCATCACGCATGCCACCCAGACTGAAACGATAGAACTTGCGCCCCAACGCCTCAGCTATGGAATGACCAATTGACGTCTTGCCAACTCCGGGAGGACCAACCAGCAAAGTGATGGCACCGGACATTTCGCCCTTGAATGCACCAACGGCCAGGAACTCGAGAATACGGTCTTTCACATCCTGCAAACCCTCATGATCCCGGTCGAGGATCTTGCGAGCCTTTTTCAGATCGAAGGTATCTTCCGAATAGATACCCCACGGTAACTGCGTCATCCAGTCCAGATAATTTCTCGTGACAGCAAATTCGGGTGTCCCGGTTTCCAGCACACTCATCTTTTCCAGCTCATCATCGATTCGCTGCGCAACCTGCTCCGGCAGCTTCAGCTTTTCCAATCGAGCCTTGAATCGCTCTATCTCGGCAGTTCTGTCATCCTTGGCGATGCCCAATTCCTTCTGGATCTCCTTGAGCTGCTCCTTGAGAAAGAACTTGCGCTGCTGCTCAGACATGCGAGCGTCAACGCGTTCACGGATTTCCGTCTGCAATCGGGCAACTTCCAGCTCCTTGGTCACCAGCTTTAGAACCAGTTCCATTCGTGGCAGCAAGTCGGTAGTTTCCAGCACCACCTGCAATTCTTCCTTGCTGGCACTGGTGAGGTTGGCGACAAAATCGGTAAAGGGACCGGGATTGTCCGGGCTGAACTGCGCGAGAAATATCTTCAGCTCACCACTATAGAGCGGGTTTAGCGGCAACAACTCCTTTACCGTGGAGATAATGGCATTGGCAAAGGCGCGTACTTCAAGCTCATTGGAATCGGCAGACTTCGGGTACTCGACACGCACCAGATAGGGCGGCTTGGTGGAAATCCATTCGGTAACCCTGAAACGCGCCAGGCCTTCGGCAATAAACCGGATCTGTCCGTCGAGCGCCTTTGGATCATGCATTCTGACAACACACCCCGTTTTCTCGAAATCATCCGGACCCGGCGTTCCAATTACCTCCTTGTTCAGCAACAGCAAACCAATCTCATGCCCGTCAGTTTCACCAACCGCACGGACTGTATCGAGCCATGTATTTTCATCGAGAAAGACCGGCATCGACTGTCCGGGAAAGAACGGTCGATCCGAAAGCGGCACCAGATGCAATACAGCAGGCAGCACGCTATCGCGCACCAGCAACTCCGAATTACTCCGGCTTACCACGCCTTCATCATGCTCCAGCACATCATCAGAACTTCTACCCATTATCTTTTCCTATATTTCAATTCTTGCGACTACCCAGCGAGTATTCTACCTGTGGCGAATCTGCTCGGAATGCTTCTTAAAAAACGTCAGTTCAACGCGAAGATCGGGCGTTAACACGTGGAAGAGAACGGCTCCTTGCAATTTCCTCAATTCCCATACCCATACAGATCGCAAATGAACGTTGTTCACGCAAGGACGAAGCATGTCTGCGGTAACCTGAACAGTTGCCAGTCCTCTTCATCATGGGGGCGCATACAGGTTTTCCAATTGCTCACCCTGAACCAGCTACTGTTGAGCAGAATCCCCCTTACAAGCCCGATCCAATAACAACTCCCCTTGCTGCAACGTGACCGACAGAAATAATCTGTGGCCGCCAAGGCAAGTTTCAGGGTTATAGTGTACAACGCAGACACTGACGAGTGACAATGCAACCACGGTAAGGATATACATTCAGCGGATGCACAAGTGGGTAAAAGCAAGATGAGGGGTCAGCAGTCAGTGAGGCCGCAGTATGCGGCACTCACCGTCCGATGGGGGGCTGAATCGATGCAGAGATTTCCACATCAGGAATGGTTGATGGCAGATGACTGGTACGACCAATCAGCGACCAAACCACATTGAGATAAACGAACTAGAGCGTTACGATCGAGAGATGACCCTTGCCATAGTTGGGTATTTCCACCTCGAACTTGACGCCTGGACACGTTTTCAGAACCTCTGAAGCATCTGCAGGTACCTTGTCCATTCCTTCGTACATTTCTGTCAGTTTCAGGTGAGGCGTGGAGTCATTCATCAACAGACGAGAGCAGATATTCATGACTTCATAAATGTTCTCCTGCATGATCTTTGAAATCTCGCCGGATTCCGCTGCATCTTCCGCTCCTCCCTTGGGCATCATGGACAATGCTGCACCACCATAGGCCGCAAAGGGAACGTCACAAGTACAGGCTGCTACCGTCTTGCCATCAGCGTCGGCAAAGAGACCAACCAGTGACTCGCCCTCAATCTCGGGTTCATCACCTGTGTTTTTTACAACCAGCCCATCACCATAGAGCATACTGAGTACACCAAGTGTCTCCCTGTCACCGGGAATATTGTAAGTCGTATCCATAAATTCTATCTTCCTCAATCCATGTATTTATCGAGCGCTTCGGAGAAGCTGTCAGCCGTAAAGGGTTTGGCAATCAGGAAATCTGCACCGGCTTCATCAGCAATCGCCCGCATTTCTGTTGTTGCTTCTGTAGTGACAAATCCGAATGGCTTGTCATATCCTTCGGATTTGATAGCCTTCAGGAATTCCGGCCCATTCATGTTTGGCATGTTCCAGTCAGACAGAATAATATCCGGCCCGAATTCTCTTACCTTTTCTACACCTTTGGCACCATCTTCCGCTTCTTCAATATCGATGTCATCATAGCCAGCATCACGCAAGGTCTTTTTTACAATCATGCGCATGGCGCGGCTATCATCAACGATTAGTACATTCATACTCGTCTCCCGTTTTATTGTTTATCTTCCAGTGTTCACCGAGCTATTTAATCACAACTTGCTGATCTGGCTAATTACTTCGTTCGCAATTTCATGTAAAGGCTTCAATGATATGACGGCACCCCGTTTATAGGCCTGCCCTGGCATGCCCCAGACCACACTGCTTGCCTCATCCTGGGCAATTGTATAGCTCCCTGCATCACGTAATCGTTTCATCGCATCTGCACCATCATCTCCCATACCAGTCAACATGACGGATATCGTTCTTCGTGGAGAAATTTTCTGGATGGAATCAAACAGTACCTCTACCGAAGGCTTATGTTGATTGACGGGATCTGAATCCAGCAAGTGGCAATAAAGTTTCCCACCACTATTCCTTACAGCCAGGTGGCGGTCTCCCGGCGCAATATAGACATGCCCATTTTGTATTTCCAAACCCTCCGTTGCCTGATGCACGCTCATTTGACAAATCATGTCCATTCTCTCGGCAAACGATTGTGAAAAAGCCGCCGGTATGTGCTGGGTGATGACAACAGGCGCCATATCCGCTGGAAAGCGCGTCAGTACTTCCTTCAGTGCCTCTGTTCCCCCCGTGGATGAACCAATGGCGACCAGCTTGCCGGATGCCAGTGCAAGCTTGGAGTGGAGCTTTTCCATACTGCTTCTTGGTTTCTGAGGAACTGCTGCCACATGGGGCCGAAAATTCTGTACCCGTGCCTGCGAGGCATTCCTGACCTTGGTCAGAATACCCCGGGTGTAACTTTCCAGCACATTCTCTGTCTGCGCTTTTGGTTTTTCGATAAAATCGACCGCTCCCAATTCCAGAGCATCGAGCGTTGCCGCGGATCCCGCCGAAGTCAGCGCCGATACCATGACGACAGGCATCGGCCGAAGACGCATCAGATTTTTCAGAAACTGAATACCATTCATGCCTGGCATCTCGATATCCAGCGTCAGCACATCCGGATTGAGCGCTTTGATGAGTTCCCTTGCCTCATAGGCATCTGCGGCCTGCCCAACCACCTCGATACCCGGATCCGAAGTGAGTATCGAGGTCAGCATTTTTCTCATTAATGGAGAGTCATCAACAATTAGAACTCTCACCTTGCTGCCGGAACCCGGATTGTAGATTCCCGAATCATTGTATGTGGTATTTTGCATAATCTAGTCCTGGATGAGGTTTGGTGAAGAATTTCTGCAACTCGGACCCTAATTTTCCGAGTCTGCATATTCACCAAATTCCGCCTTATGGTGTCCATTTTGGGATTGTTTCACTTGTATTCCATAAAATTGGATCTTGATGGAGTATTGGGGAAAATGAATACTTGCACCAGGATCCTGTCGGACTTAACGCTGTTTGGCTGCGCCCGCAGGAAGTGCCCTTGGGGTGCAAATCTCTGGATGGTGATTAACTCAGT
>CAYTPO010000120.1:0-11912 GCA_964439815.1 uncultured Thiotrichales bacterium | reverse complement strand
TCCCAGCAGGACTTGGGCACCACGCTGCGGACATCCAGCATATTAGTCTCATCCATCACCACAATGTAATCAAATAACTCACAATCCATGGGTGAAACCAGACGAGCCCGAAATTCACTCAAGTCATATCCACGGCTGCCTGCAGCCTTCTGAGCGCGCGAATCCGGTGACCTACCGACATGGTAGGAAACGGTACCCGCCGAATCAATCCCGATCAGCTCTTCAAGCCCCTGCTCCCTGACAAGATGCATGAAGACCCCTTGAGCCGTCGGCGAACGACAGATGTTTCCCATACAGACAAACAATACAGATACCTTGCGACCAGCCACCAGCTCCGCCGGATCAGGTGGGGGCTCGGCCTTCTTCTTCGCTCTTCTAAATAACGCCATAACTCATTGATGTCCAAATCCTGGAGAGCGGCTATTTTCCTCCGTCGATATCCAGCTATCAAGCGATTAGTTTCAATTTGTCCAGTACTTCACACCTGAATCCGAGGTTTGGAGAGGGATGGATGGCTCAAGACATTGGTTTCACGGTGGTTGTAAAAAAACTCCAGCATCACCCATACTTTGCCCGGCTCAGAATCAAGCGTTAGTGCCACCCCTTCAGCCAAGCCTCGCATTCAGGTCACCGTCATGCCGGCCAAATACACAAAAGCACCTGCACCGATTCATTTCATCAGGATTAGCTGATAGAATGCGCACCGGTTTGTCCCCGTGGCACAACAGGATAGCGCGACGCCCTCCTAAGGCGTAGGTTGCAGGTTCGATTCCTGCCGGGGACGCCATTTTCTTTCGCCTCCTCATACGCAAAATCCCACCTCCACACAACTGATTAGGTTTGCCGGTTAGTAACAAGCCTTTGTGGAGCAGACCACATTTTCAGCTACTTACTCTAACCATTCATCGTCAACTCTCCCGACTTTGTGAACCATTCCCTACACACAAGCCCCGACTCTGTAACACTTGTCCTACAGAGGGCATTGAATGTCTGCCTACAAAACTTGCAAATATTGTTGATGAATTAACAGGTTACCCACTATGAAATGGACATCTTCCAATAAATTTACTGCTACAGCGATATCCGTCGCAACCATGGTCACGCTGCATGGTGCAGCGTATGCTGCAATTCCCGGTGACGAGAAAGACGCTCTTATTGCAATCTATGATGCCACCGGTGGTGATGCTTGGACCAATAAGACGGGATGGAAAACAGCCAGTGATCCATGCACCTGGCATGGCATTACCTGTGACGCCGCCAAAACCCATATTACCAAGATAAATCTGACTGCGAACAATCTAGTTGGCACTCTCCCTGCCGCCATTGGTGACCTGCCGGAACTCGATGACGTAAGATTTACCAATAACAAGATATCTGGAAGCATACCCGCTGAGATCGGCAACCTGAAAAAACTGGCTAACCTGTATATCGATAGAAATGCATTAACCGGTTCCATACCAACTGAGATCGGCAACATGACCAAACTCCAGTTACTTGGTCTTGGTGCAAATCAGCTTACCGGATCAATTCCTGCGACTATCGGCAATCTGGCCGACCTTGAAACGATTTATCTGAATATCAACCGACTGTCTGGAACGATTCCCACAGAGATCACAAACCTGACCAATCTGAAGCACCTGTATATCGACTATAATAGCCTCCAGGGCGATCTCCCCGATTTGATGGGGCAACTCCAGACCTGCGCGTCCACCAAACCTTATGACTGCTCTGCCTTCAACTACAACGCTTTGACAATTTCCAGTGCTGATGCGAGCTGGGCAGCCGCCGTAGATACCTTTAATGCTGGGGCCAGCAGCGGTGGAGCCGATACCTTTGCATCCACACAAACCATAGCCCCCAAAAATGTTACCAAGGGTGCGGTCAGTGAAACCACTATTGACGTAAGCTGGGATTTGATTGACTATCAGGATGGTATAGGTAGCTATATCGTTACAGCTGAAGCGCCTGGAAAGACGACTGTCAAGGCCGAAACTGTCGACAAGAAAACCAACACCCTACAGCTTACCGGCCTTACTGCTTCTACCGAATACAGCATTTCGGTCAAGTCCAAAACCGTTCAGCCTGGCCCGGACCTTGGTGTTGGGGGTGGAAACTTTACTAATGACCTCCGAGATATTATTAGCCTGCCAAGCAAGACTATTAAAGTCATAACCAGTGGCACAGGTAGCAAGCCTTCTTCTGGGAGCGCTGATGCTAACAAAAGCAGTTTTACAGTAAGCACCAGCACACCCAAAACGACAGAAACGGTTGTCCTTACTGTTATTGCTAAAGATTCCAAGGGTACTCGACTGAGCAAAGGGGGTGATTCAGTCAAATTCACCATATCCCCTACAGGTAGCGATGTCGCAATCCTACTACCAGTCAAGGATCACAACAATGGCTCCTATACGGCATCACTCACCGGAAAAAAGGATGGCGAAATTACCGTAACAGCAAGCTTGAACGGGACTTCTTTAGGTTCTCAAAAACTCAAGTTTGGCAATACAGTAAGTTCTTCTGGAGGAGGCTCTGGTAGCACCGGAATCGGTTTGCTACTAGCACTTGGCCTTGCCTCCGGACTTCGCCGTTCAACCAAGAAATAATCCACGTCATTCCTTTTCAGCCGGCTCTATAATGGAGCCGGTTTTTCTACACCCAAAGCCTTACACCTTTTTCTTTCTGCCATTTAAGACCTTCCTTATTTTCCTCACTCGTTGAAACACCTGCACACCCGATTCAGTCATCTCGATACCACTGAACATCTCAGAAGTCTTTGGAAAATACTCTGCCTCCAATGAGATCAGTTTTCGGAATTGCCCTGTATCCCTACTTTTCTGTTCCTGCCAACTCTGGATTTCGTTTATCAATCTGTCAGGATCAAAGGTCAGCACCTGGTCATTATCCAGGAACCTGGCAGCCGGGACGTGGACAGCCAGCCCGATACCTGCAGAATACATATCCTTTGCATTTTCCTTTCGATCATCAATAAAAACTATATCCGCAGGGTCAATGCCCTTCTGGGCAACAAGATAGGGAATGATACGACTCTTCCTGGCACCAGAGACAACAAGAGAAATCAATCGCTTGAGCGTTGGATTGCGGAAAGCAATATCATTACCTGTAAAAACACCCAAGGACGTATTCCCCTCAAATCGCAGTACACTCATGATCTGCTTCGCCTCCTGGCGAGAACGATGCGTCACAATGCCTACTGGAACCTCCATGCCCTTCAACTTGTTGCCAAGCTCTGGGTGAACTATCAGAATTTCCTTTCCAATTTTCGTGTCCCCCTTCCCATCAGAGACAAGAACGCCATCCAGGTCAAAAAGCAGTACCATCAATATTCCCAGGTTCTACAAATAGGATTGTTCATATTTTCGAACGCCTCGCCACAAATCGTATATTCATTAAAATACTTCGAACTATTCGGATATCACCAAAATCCCTACGATCAAAAAAGGAAAGTAGCGTGTATCCAGGCTGGTAAAATATCGGGGAGGATTATATGGTGGTAAATACCAAGAATTTATAACGGTTGGGTTATAATGGCTTACTTGCGAATTTTTTGTGCCAAGCCTCAAGAGCGACCGCCTGGTTGCATTCCTTCTCCTGATAAGTCCGGCCAGGAAAACACATCAATACCAGCCCATTTTTCTCAAGAATCACCGTCTGTTGCAACGGCTGTTGCTGTTTTTGACGACGCAGCATTACCACGAACAGTCTTCTCTATGATATCCAGATATCGTTTTGCGAGAACAACCCGGTTGAAGGTGGACTCAACCAGCTTTCTACCGTTCTCTCCCATCTCTCGCGCCTTCTTTCGGTTTTGTTTCAGTTCAAGCACCGCATTTGCCAAGGCCTCGTCATTTTCAGGTTCTATACATACACCAGATCCTGAATCCTCTAGAATTTTCTGGCTCTCACCCCTAACACCCAAGATTATGGGGCACTTCATTGCCATACTTTCAAAAATCTTGGATGGAATAACCGTTTCAAATACGGGGGTTTTCTTTAACAAAACCAGACTTACATCAGTCAAGGCCCAAACTTCTGGCATTCGATCCTTTGGCAATTGATCTACCATCAGGACATTGTCCAATTTCAATTTATCTCTCTTTTTTATAAGCTCTTCCCTGCGAGCTCCATCACCTACCATCAGAAACACGATGTTTTTATTACCCCGGAGTCTCCGCGCGGCCTCCAGAATTGTTTCCAAATGGTGCGCCATGCCATGTGTACCCACATAAGCAGCTACAAACTTTCCTGTAAGCCCCAGCTCATCAGAAAGACCTTTAGAATCCCTGAAATTAGTGAAGAGCGCCAGATTAGCACCATTCTTGATAACATCTATCTTTGCAGAGTCGACCCCTTTTTCAACCATATATTCCTTGAACGCATCCGTAACCGGAACGATCTGATCTGCCTTTCGATAGACGAACGCCTCAAGCCACTCTAGAATTTTCAATACTTTGCTATCCCCAATAGCATCAACTTCCCTGATCGAGTCTGGCCAAAGATCGCGAATCTCCAACAACCACCGAGCTCTTTTCACCCTTGATACGAAATAGCCCGCCAACCCATTAAAAAATTGTGGAGATGTAGAAATCACAATATCGGCTTTTGGATAGAATGGTGCAATAAAGATACTGGAAAACATGTATGAGAGGTAGTTCAGCCCCCGCTTCCTTACCCCCTTGTTAGCCGAAAGATAGGTCCAGATCCGGATTACATTGACGCCATCAACTTTTTCTGTGTGGAAGAGTCGATTCCTGTAACCCGCAAACACCTTGCCACGAGGATGATTGGGGGCACAAGTCACAACCGTCACCTTATGCCCCGCCTTTGCCCATTCCCTGCAATGCTCAAAGGTTCTTGAGGCAGGTGCATTGACCTCGGGAGGAAAGTAATGGGAAAGGAATAGTATTCGCATGTAACTTCTTGATTGCAATAGGAGTTCTACAGCCGAAGCACATCATCAAGCAAACCAACACTCTCCTTGATGAGCGCGCTCCGCGCCCTACATACAATCACACAGGACTCATATTTGGACAGCAGCTGGTAGGTATCTGTTTAGCCTCGCTGATGGAGGTTAGCCGCTATTATAGGTAACTCATTCAAATAACGCGAGTTTTCTTGCACCAGAAAGGAACAAAGTTCACACTTCGCTTAGGGATGGAGGCTCACCTCGTGCCCGCTGAAACAAATCAACTACCCTGCATCATTCATCTCTTCACCCCTGTGTCCATACTTTTATGTATGTACTTCAGCATATTTGCCAATTGAATCGCGGTGACAAAGCAAGTCCCTAATGAGCGGGAGGATCTTCCTTTAGTGTTAGAATTTGGAACGTTTCTATAACGCCCCTTTTCAATCTAACACACCTTCACTAACATCTTGAAATGGAAATCATATCAGCGGGGCAATACCAATCACTTTCTGTAATCTTTATTTCCCTTTCTCGCAAACTATAGGCATCGCGTTAATTTATCCATCACCCTCAACAGAGTAATTCTAGTGTAGTGTCCTAAATTGATTGCATATTATCAAGTGTAGCTCGCGCACGATTCACTTTGTTCAAGATTTCCTTCGCCGACTTTGTCCAGACAAAAGGTTTCGGAGCTTGATTATTAATATCAATATACTCAATGATTTTCTGCTCCAATTCATCAACCGAAGAAAAAATCCCTCTTTTAAGTTGTCGCTCTGTCAATACACCAAAAAACCTCTCTACCAAGTTCAGCCATGATGAGCTCGTTGGCGTGAAGTGTAAAAATACTCGTTTATTCCGCTTTAACCAGTTGCGTACTTTTTCATGCTTATGCGTTGCATAATTATCTACGATAATGTGCAGGTCTTTGCTTTTGTCGGTTTCTGCTTCTACCTTTTTAATGAATTTAAGAAATTCTTTATGGGTATGTTTTTGGTAGCACTCTCCAGTAACATTGCCCGTGGCAACTTCTAATGCAGCAAACAGTGTGCTTGTGCCATTGCGCTTATAGTCATGTGTAATGGTTCCGCACCTTCCTTTCTTTAATGGAAGCCCCGGTTGTGTACGATCTAGTGCTTGAATAGAGGTCTTTTCATCAATACACAATACAATTGCATTGGCGGGTGGATCCAGATACAAACCAACGATGTCACATAGCTTTGCATCAAAGTCAGGATCGTTACTCACTTTAAATGTTTTTTCCAGATGTGGCTTTAATCCCACTGACTGCCATACACGGTTTACAAAGCTATGGGTTGTATTTAATTCTTTTGCTAATGTTCGTGTAGACCAATGCGTTGCGTTTTTAGGTTTTTCTGAAGTTGTTTTTTCAATGATCTTATTTCTAAGCTTCGTTTGCTCTAAGGTGTTTTTCCCTCCATGATTAGCTCCTCTGGGTTTATCTTTACTGATTGATTTAAGACCCCCTTCAGAAAAACGATTCCTCCATTTTCCAACTTTTTCAGGCAGTATGTTGAGCTTTTGTGCGATTGTTTTATTCGTCAGTCCCTGTGCCGATAACAGAACAATTTGGGAGCGTTCGGATAAGCGAACGGAGATCGCTTTACTTCTTACATTTTTCTGTAATATTTGTTTTTCTACATCAGTTAGTATGATGGGTTTTGCTACTCTCATGGCACAATACGCTACTATTTAAGGACAATGCCATTTTAGCAAAACCACACTTAATATGCTATTAATCTAGGACACTACACTAGGTAGGAAGCATGAGCTCTCTCCCAGTAAGGTCAACTTCCTACTTTCGGAGTTGGGGTGGATTAAAAAGGCTTTGAAAGGATGGGAAATCACCGAGCAGGGCGTCAGGGTTGGCGGTGTTCAGGATGAAGATAGCAAATCGGGTATCCCCTTTACTCGATGGCCTGAAACAATTCTTGAAGACCCTAGCTTTCTTTCCTCCATTAGGGAGGCCAAAGGTGAGTCTATATCTGAAAAGGAGAGAAAGGATGATTTTAGGGAAAAGTTCAAGGCGCAACATAGAACTGCAGATGGACATTTTGTACGCTCAAAGGCAGAGATGCTGATTGATAATTGGCTATATATGGCAGAAATCGTGCATGCTTATGAAAGAAAATTACCTGTGGAAGAGGATGTCTATTGTGATTTCTACATTCCTACTGGAAAGGTTTATATCGAGTATTGGGGGTACGAAAATGATTCAAAATATTTACATCGTAAAGCAGAAAAACTTTCGATATATGAAAAATATGGCTTTGGACTGATAGAGCTTTATGATAAGGATGTCCAGAATCTAGATGATGTTTTGCCTCGGATGCTCCTGAAGTATGGGGTGCAGTCGTATTGATTGGTGCTTTATGCGGGTAAGCATGGATAGTAGTTTGCTTTTGACTGAACGAAATATTTGCGTAAATTAATGATTACCCTAAAACCGGAGAACCAATATGCGCAAGACGATCACTTTCAGCACGCCACAGCGGGAGGTTCTGGTGGATATCACTGCTCAGGTGCAGGGGGTTGTCAATGAGAGTGGGGTTGATGATGGCATTGTCGGTATCTACGCTCAGGGTGCTACCGGGGCCATTATGATTCAGGAGAATTGGGATGACAGTGTACAGATGGATGTGGTGCATCTGCTGCGCCAGTTGATTCCCAAGGGTGTCTGGCTGCACGACCGTCAGGATGGGAATGGGGATTCGCATTTGAAGGCGGGGTTGGTGGGGCCGGGTGAGGTGGTGCCGATCATCGGGGGCAAGCTGGGGCTGTCGACCTGGCAGAATGTTTTCTTTTGCGAGTTCGACGGCCCGCGTGATGAGCGGCGGGTAGTTTGCACGGTCATTGCGGATCGTTAGGGTGTGGTCGGATTTTCTGCTGTGTCCTGCGGGGTGTTGTCTTGCTCCATGCGGCGGTGTGTGCCGAAAGACGCAGGTTTTTCGGATCGTCAGGTGGCGACGATGATGCGCAGTGCATCGAGTCGCAGCATCGATGATTCCAGTGCCTGGTTGACGGCCTGATACCGGCTTTCGAGGTAGTAGATCTCTTCGCTGCGCACGTTGGGGTTGATCTGCTGCAGTGCCTTGAGCCGGTTGATCTCGCCGCCCAGCATCTGTTGCGAATGTACTTCGGCCTGCTGCAGGATTTCGGGCATTCTCTCCTGTGCGTGTGCTTCGGCCGTGGCGATCTGTTTTCTGATCTCGTCGGCATAGGCGCGGATGACCTTGTTGGCTGTCTTGCCATCGACATGTTCGCTGTAGGCGCTGATGGTCGTGGCGGGCAGCGCTTCGCTGACTTCGTTGCCGCGGGGATCGACCACTACGCGGATGGTGGTGACTGGCAGGTAGCGGCTGGATTGCAGGGCCTTCTGCCCGGTGCTCTCGACAATGAACAGGCATTCCAGCAACAGGGTGCCGGGGCGGATGCCGGGATGCTTGACGGCGGTAAGTGCGGTGTTGCCCAGCTCGTTGCTGGTGATCATTTCGATGGCGCCGGTCACCAGCGGATGTTCCCAGGTTATGAAGTGGATGTCTTCATTGGCGAGCGCTATCTCCCGCTCGGTGGTGATGGTCATGCCATCTTCGAGCAGGGCGGGGAAGCTGCTGGTCTGCATGTGGTCGCCGGGGCGGATGATGTAGCTGCCTTCGGCGTGATCTTCGGTGTCGATACCGTAGCAGTCGAAGGCCTCTTCGAGAAACTCGAAGATCGTGCTGGTTTCGTCTTCCTTTTCGGCTGCGGCTTTTAGTGCATTGGCGATTTGCGGGCGGCAGGAGTTGTATTCCAGCAACTTGTCGCGGCCACGCTGCATGGCGGCGTTGAACTCCTCGTGCAGCGCCGCGGTGGTGTCGATCAGGGCGCTGATCTCATCGCTGCCAGTATGGGCTTTTTGCAGCACGTCGATCAGGGCGGGGCGTACCTTGCTGAAGACCTTGTGGCCGGCGGGGCAGGTGTGTTCGAAGGCGTTCAGCCCTTCGTGATACCACTGTGTCATGATGGCCTGGGCCGAGTCCTGCAGGTAGGGCACGTGGATCTTGATGGTTTCGTTCTGACCGATGCGGTCGAGTCGGCCGATGCGCTGTTCCAGCAGATCAGGGTTTAGCGGCAGGTCGAACAGGATCAGGTGGTGGGCGAACTGGAAGTTGCGTCCTTCGCTGCCGATTTCCGAGCAGACCAGTACCTGGGCGCCAAACTCCAGGTCGGCAAACCAGGCGGCGGCGCGGTCGCGCTCGATGATGCTCAGGTGTTCGTGGAAGACGGCGGCAATGATGCCGGCGTGAACGCGCAGCGCATCTACGAGATCCAGTGCGGTTTCCGGGCTGGCGGTGATGACCAGTACCTTTTCCGGTCGCAGCTCCTTGAATTTGTCGATGATCCAGTCGATACGCGGATCGATCTTCGTCCACGGGATGTCACTGTCCTGCTCCAGTGCCTGATAGGTCAGCTCTGGATTCAGCAGGGCCTGCGGGTTGGCTGACTGCCCGGCCAGCTGTGTATAGAGGTCGGCATAGATGCCGGGCAGTGGCAGCGGGTAGGTGGTGACTTCGCGTCCAGGAAAACCCTGGATGGCAGCGCGGGTGTTGCGGAACAGTACCCGACCGGTGCCGTGGCGATCCAGCAGGTGATTGACCAGTTCGGTAGCGGCCTGCTGCCGTGCTTCTGCGGGTGCTTCGGCATCGCGGGTGATTTCCAGCAGCGTCTGGTTGTCGCCTTCGTCCAGTGTATCGAGCAGCGTCTGGTAGGAGGCTTCGTCCAGTGGGTCACCGCGCAACAGTTCTTCGATGGCGCGGGCCACGGGCTCGTAGGCGGTTTCTTCGTTGAGGTAGTCGTTCAGACTGGGGAAGCGGTTGGGGTCGAGCAGCCGCAGCCGGGCGAAGTGGGCGGCCTTGCCGAGTTGCTCGGGGGTGGCTGTCAGCAGCAGCACGCCCTTGGTGCGGGCTGCGAGTTTTTCGACGGTGCTGTATTCGATGCTGGCAGATTCCGGAGTCCACTCCAGATGGTGGGCCTCATCCACGACCAGCAGATCCCATTCGGCGCTGATGGCGTCCTCGGTGTATTGCGGGTTCCTGGTCAGAAACTCCAGGCTGCACAGCACCAGCTGTTCCATCTCGAAGGGGTTGTCCTGCGGGGAGTCTTCCAGCATGGCTTCGCAACGTGCCTGGTCGAAGATGCTGAAATGCAGGTTGAAGCGCCGCAACATTTCCACCAGCCATTGGTGTACCAGTGTTTCCGGTACCACGATCAATACTCGCCGGGCACGCTCGGTCAACAACTGCTGATGCAGGATCAGCCCGGCCTCGATGGTTTTGCCCAATCCCACTTCATCAGCCAGCAGGACGCGTGGCGCATAGCGGTTGGCGACTTCGTGGGCGATGTACAGCTGGTGGGGGATCAGGCTGGTGCGGGCGCCGGTCAGGCCGCGCAGTTCGGAATGCGCCAGCCGGTCGCGCTCCAGCAGCGCCTGATAGCGCAGGTTGAACCACTTTTCCTGGTCGATCTGACGACTGAACAGGCGGTCGACGGGACGGTTGAGCTGGATCATGTGGTCCAGTTCGCCCTCGGGCAGTTCGGCGGGTGTTCCGTCTTCCCGTTTGCCGATATAGGTGAGCAGGCCATCCTCTTCCCGGACGGCTTCTATTTGCAGCTTCCAGCCGTCGTGGCTGGTGACTTCATCGCCGGCAGAGAAGGTCACGCGGGAGAGTGGCGCGGTCTGGTGAGCGTAGGTGCGCATCTCGCCGGTCGCCATGAACAGGACGGTCACCGTGCGTGCGTCGGTCTTCAGGATTGTGCCCAGGCACATGTCCAGTTCCGCGTCACTGATCCAGCGCTGGCCGGGGATAAAGTCTGACATTGACAGGATTGAAAGCTGGGTTGTTTCAGGGGCGGCCTATGGTAGTGGAAGTGGCGTCAAAGTTCATTCTCTAAAAACAGTTTTTCCGTAATGACCTTTGAGGTATCTATCCATAACGGGTAGGAAAAAGTCTTGTCGGTATATCCTGAGTGGAATAGTCGGGAATTCTGGGCTATGTTGGTAATTGTCCATTTTCAATCTATATGAGGATACAAACCATGGGGCAATTGACCGAAAACATGCTTTACACGAATTCTGCAGAACAGAGCCCGGATTTTCCCGATGCACCCCACGGCTGGGTGCTGGATGATGCACAGCAACAGGCTGAGTCGCTGGGGGTGCCGCTAACCGATGATCACTGGGAAGTGGTGCGTTCCCTGCAGGCCTATTTTAGTTCGCATGAGTTTCCCAACCGGCGGGAACTGAGTGACGCGCTGGATGAGAAATACCACCACAAGGGAGGCAGGCGCTATCTCTATACACTGTTTCCCGATGGACCCGTTTCCCAGGGTTGTCAGTTGGCGGGTGTCGAAATGCCAGCCGGCAGTATCGACAGGTCGTTTGGCAGCTCGGTCTGACAGGCATTGGAAGTCCCATCGTCTCCCCCGGATCGCCGAGTTGCTCTTGGCACGCCGGCAGGTGAGACAGACTGCAAGGTTTGCATATCCATCTGTAAACACGTCTGTGCGACATAACTGCTCGGCTCACGCCTTGGTCTCTGTCGGGAAATGGTCATTTACGCTTGTAACCTCACATTTACAAGCCCTGATCTGACGTATTGCAAAGGCAATCCGAGCAGCGACTGCTTGTGCGAACTACTCGCTGAGTAGTTACCCCGTCTTATTCATGGTGGCGGCTAAAGCCTATGATAAGTAAATGAAAACAATGATAAACCCTTGACAGACCCGTTTCACCCAAATGGTGATAGGCTTCAGCCTATCATGGCCCTGGCTTGTTCTGGCGTGCCTGCCCTTGCTCTTCACTCAAGTTGTAGCTATTGCTACAAATTTCGCTCCAGAGCGGCGCCCAGACGCACCAGTCCAGCGCCAGGATCCGTGATCCACCATGAATAAGGCGGGGGTTACATTTCCCGCCATCGATCTGATG
>CAYTPO010000119.1:0-10831 GCA_964439815.1 uncultured Thiotrichales bacterium | reverse complement strand
CTGCAGAGTGCGCTGGACGCGATGGGGTCATGAAAAAGCCCGGCAGATCTTCACTGATCTGCCGGGCTTTTACGTCGTAGAGCAGGTTGGCAGATTACTCTGCTTCCGCAGCCCGTAGCGCCCGCTGCTCCTTGCCGTAGTACTGCCAGATGTAGTACATCAGCGGAATGACCAGCAGGGTCAGTACCGTGGAGGCAAAGGTGCCGAAGATCAGTGACACCGCCAACCCGCCGAACACCGGATCGCTGATCATGACAGCGGAACCGAACATGATGGCCAGTGCAGTCAGCAGAATGGGACGAAAGCGCACGGCGCCGGCTTCCAGCACGGATTCAAGCAGTGGATAGCCCTCGCGGCGATAATCGAGAATGAAGTCGATCAGCAGCAGTGAGTTGCGCACCACGATGCCTGCCAACGCAATGAAACCGATCATCGAGGTCGCGTTGAACGGCATCTGGAACAGCCAGTGACCGGGGAAGATGCCAACCAGTGTCAGTGGAATGGCCCCCATTACGATCATCGGCAACATGAACGACTGGTAGTAGGCCACCAGCAGCAGGTAGATGAAGACCAGCGCCACGATGAATGCGGCACCGAGATCGCGGAAGACATCCAGCGTCAGCCGCATGTCGCCGCCCCAGAGCACCTGGTTTTCGGTGATGTCATTGGGTGTGGCCGAGATGAAGCCGAGGTTGGCGGTAGTCAGAGTTACGCCGTTGGGCAGCTCGATATTGTCCAGTGCCTTGTTCAGCGTCAGCGTGGCGTAGACCGGGCTGGCATTGAGCAGGTCGCCCATGACGTAGACGACCTGATGCTGATCCTGACTGTAGATCGGCTTGGCCTGGCTGTTGCGCTCGACGCTGATCAGGCTGCCGATCGGAATCTGCTTGCCCATCTGGTTGGTCAGGATCAGATCCTTGATCTGCCGTATCCAGGCGCGCTGGGTGCGATCAAGCTGAATGACGATGTCCACCGGCTCCGGATAGTCCATGTGTACCGCGCCAGCCTTGACGCCGTAGACATAGTCGTGAATCAGCTTGGCCACTTGCCCGGGCGCAACCCCGGCCAGCATCGCCTTGTGCTGATCGACGCGGATCAGGAATTCGGGGACATTGGCGGTGACCGAGTCATCGACATTGATCATGCCGTAGACCTTGCGGAATTCCTCTTTTACCAATGCTGCGGTCTCGCGCAGCTTCTCGTAGTCAGGGCCATAGATCTCGGCCAGCACCTGAGAGCGTACCGGTGGTCCCGGTGGTGTCAGATAGAGCTTGATGCGCGAATCGGGGTATTGCGCCATGACCGGTTTCAAGGCGTCGTAGACTTCAGCGCCCAGCACCGCAGTCTTGGGCCGATGATGCTTGTCCACCAGGTTGACCTGGATCTGCGCCAGATTGGCACCCTGGCGGATGGCATCACCACGTACCATGCCGGCAAAGCTCAATGCCGCCGTGCGTCCCAGAAAGTTCTGGTAGTTGGTGATGTAAGGGTTTTCCAGCAGCACGTCATCGACGGCCTCGACCACCTTGGCGGTGTATTCCACGGCCGAACCTTCCGGTGTGTCGATCTCCAGCACGAAGGTATTGACGTTGCCCTCGGGCAGCATCTTCAGATTGACGCCCAGTGGGCTCAGCGGACCATTCATGCCGCCACCGCGAATGAACTGCCAGGCGGGCATCAGCATGGAAGCCACCAGCAGCAGAAGCACGAGGACGAAGAGCAGGTTGCGCTTGGTGCGGCTCTGCAACAGTGGCCTGGCAATGGCGGTGTAGCTGCGATGCAGCCAGTCTGGCTTGTGGGGTTCGTCTTCCAGCGTCTCGCGCCTGGCGAAGGCCTTTAGCGCCTTGCCGTGCAGCCAGTGATGCGCTGCCCATGGCACGACGATGTACGCCAGGATCAGTGATGCAATCATGGTGACTGGTACATTAATCGGAATCGGGCGCATAAAGGGGCCCATCATGCCGCCTACGAAGGCCATGGGCACAAAGGCCAGAATGACGGCAATGGTGGCAATATTGGTGGGATTGCCGATCTCATTGGTCGCCGTGACCAGCAGCTTGCCGAAATCCTGGTGATCGCCATGATGCAGATGCCGATGGATGTTTTCGATGACCACAATAGCGGCATCTACCAAAAGACCCAGTGACAGGATCAGTGCAAACAGCGTGATCCGGTTGATGGACTGGCCAATGGCCATGCCGACGCCCAGGACGACGAACAGCGTCAGTGGCACGGTCAATGTGACAATGGCCGCCTCTCTCCAGCCGAGGAAGAACAGCAGAATCACCGCGACTACGATCACGGCAATCGCCAGATGCTCCATCAGCGTATTGACCGCATCATCGGCGCGTTTGCCGTAATTGCGGGTGACATCGACATTGATGCCCTGTGGCAGTGCGTCACGCTTCAGCTCTTCCAGCTTGGCGAGTACGTTTTCGGCAATGGTGACCGAGTTGGTACCACTGCGCTTGCCAATGGCGATGACGGCGGCAGGGGCTGTGTTGCCCATCGGCTGATCTGATGGCCCGGCCTGACCGTAGCCAAAGGTGGAATACTGATCCTGATCGAACGGTCCGTAATCCACCCGGGCGATATCCTTGAGATAGACCGGATGATTGTTGGGCGCGCCGATAATGATGTCGCCCAGCTCCTGAATATTGGCAAAGGCACCATCGACCCGCAGGCTGGTCAGTTTGTTGTTATTGACCAGATTGCCTGCCGGGAATACTGCATTGGAGCCTTGCAGCATCTTTTGCAGCTGCTCCAGCGTGATGCCGGTGGATGCCAGTTTTGCCGGGTCGATGAGGATCCGGGCTGCCATTTTCTGCCCTGCAATAATGCTGTTGACGCCGACATCCGGCAAGGCACGCAACTGTTCCAGAAACTTGCTGGCCACCTCGCGCAACACCATACCGTCTTCTGTCTCCGAGGAGAGGGTAATGGTCAGAATGGGCACATCGGAGATTCCGATACTCTTGACCAGCGGCTGCATGGTGTCCGGTGGCAGCCGATCCATATTGCGCATGATCTCGTTGTACAGCAGCACCAGACTGTCCGTCTCGTTGCGGCCGACCTCGAATTGCACCGTGACCACGCCAAGGTCGTTGATGGCATAGCCGTAGGTGTGCTCGACGCCGGTTACGCCCGCCATCAGTGCTTCCAGCGGCTTGACGATCTGCGCCTGTATCTCGGTGGGAGACTGGCCTGGTCGGACAACGAGGATCTGTGCGGCAGGCACGACGATTTCGGGGTTGTACAGTCGTGGCGTGACCACGACCGCCATTAATCCCCACAGACTCACTCCGAGCATGATCAGCGCGGTGATCTTGGAGGTCAGGAAGGCTTTTGCCAGCTTCCCGGCCGAGTTCATCGGTTGGGTGATCATTGTGATTCGCCTCCCACCTTGACCTTGCTGTAGTTGTGCAGGGGGTGGTCGCTCTTGATGACGAGCTTGTCGCCACTTTCCAGGCCGGCCAGAACCACCAGCTCACTGCCCCTGGCCTCTCCGGGGCGCACCATGCGAAAATGTGCATGATGCTTGTCATCGACAATAAAGACACCCTTGATGCCGGCGCGAATCTTTAATGCATCGGCGGGGATAGTGATGGCGACCTGATCCTTGACCGGAATATAGACGCGGGCATAGGTACCGGGGGCCACCAGGGAATCATCACCCAGGCCGATCTTGACCAGATGGGTATGTGACATGGGGTCGGCCGCATCAACCTTGCGCTCGATCTTGCCGGTCAGGAAGATGGGCTGGTAGTCGACACCCTCGATGGCAACCTTGACCTCCTGTCCGATCTTGAGTGGCAGGTAGGTTTGGTGATCCACTTGTATCTCGATTTGCAGATGGCCACTGCCCTGCAGAACCAGCAGGGGATTGCCGGGTGCTGCCATCTGGCCGAGATCGGTCATTTTGGCGGTCACAATGCCGTCGATGGGGGACTTGATCTCGGCATATTGCAACTGTCCCCTGGCTGTCTTCAGCGCGGATTTTGCGGCGCCGTATTGTGCCTTGGCGACATCATAGGCCAGTTTGTATTTCTGAAATTGTGCTTCGGGAATGGCCTCCTCGGCATAGAGTTTGCTGAAGCGCTCGAAATCCCGCTCAGCGTCCTTCATGGCTGCCAGGGCAGAGGCCACGGCTCCCTTGGCCTGACCAATTCCCCCCTCGACATCGATCGGGTCGACCAGCAACAAAGTCGTGCCCTTCTTCACGGCTTCACCCTCGTGGACATTGATCTTGCGGATGTAGCCCATGAAACGTGAGGCCACCTGCACCTCATCGGCGGACTTTACGACGCCGGGCAGGGTGGCATAGATGGGGCGCTTGGCGGCCTGCAGCTCGATGACGCTGACATTGATGGCTTCGCCTTCAGTGTGGGTTGCAGCGGCCGGTTCATTGGCCTGGGTCAGCAACGGTGACCCGGCAAGCAACATGCAAATGGTCAGAACAGGTTTCTTGAGTTTGATTGATTTCATGATGTTGTTCCCAGTATCCGTTAAAGATCGTTGGCCAGACCAGGGGTCGTGGTTTTGGTGTCGAGCGCCTGCAGGTCGAGCTTGCCCAGTGCAAACAGCAATGCGGCGCGCTGCATGGTTTCCTTGTAGCGTGCCGCGACATAGTCGGCCCGCGCCTTGTCGAGTGCGGTCTGCACTGCCAGCAGTTGGGTAAGGGTGGAGATGCCCTGCTCGTAGCGCAGTCGTTCGAGTCGTTCTGCCTCCTTGGCCTGACCGATACCCTTGGCGCGTACTGCAACCTGCTCGGTGGCGAGCTGGGCATCGCGCCAGATCTTGTCCACCTGAACCGAAAGTTCGTCCTGGGCGGTGCGCAATTCGGCGCGGTTCTTCTCTACTTCCGCCGCGGATTTGGAGACCGCAGCCGAGCGCACACCAAAGTCGAGCAGGTTCCAGTTCAGCACGCCACCAATGGTGTAGGAGCTGTCACCTCCGAGGGTGTCCTCGTCATTCCACTCCTGTCGCAGCATCACGTTGAAATGGGGCTTGTAGTCGGCCTTGGCAACCTTGGTGGCAGCTCGGGCGGCCAGAATCTTTTTCTGCAATGCCTGAATGGCCGGGTTGGCTTCAATGGCTTCCTGACGGTAGTCGGCAATCGTGCCTTCGGGGAGCGGGGGAATGACCTCATCGGTGACTTCCAGTGCGTTAGTGGTATGCAAACCGGTCATCGTGCGCAGCTTTTCGATGGTGTTATTGAGGAAGTTTCGTGCTTCGGTCACCTTCAGATCGACCTCCCCCAGATTCACTTCGGCGCGCAGCATATCGCTCTTGGAGACCAGTCCCTCGCGGTACATCTTGCGTGCGATCTCGACGTAGGAGTGGGCGGCCTTCTGTCCCAGCTCGGCAACATCGACATAGGCCTTGGCGGTACGTACTCCTTCGTAGGCCTGCAGCGTATCGAGAATCAGCTTCTGGCGGTTGTATTCCTTGCCTTTCTCCGCAGCGCCGACATAGGCATCGGCCATCTCGACATAGCCGCGAATCTTGCCACCGTTATAGATCGGGACATCCAGTTGCAGCCGACTGGTAATGTTCTGGTAATCGTCCGGGTCGTTGAGGTCCAGCGGCGCAACGTCGAGTACATTGGGGTTGGCCGGATTGAATTCCCCGGCGCCAAAGTCACGGAAGGTGGCATTGCCCTGCATCACCTTCATGCCGAAGACGTTGAGTGGGTTGGTAGAGCTGCTGGCCTCGATATCGGCATGGAGTTTGGGAAAGAGGTTGCCCTTGGCCTCTCTCTTTGCCGCTTCGGCCTGGTCGATCTGTGCCTGGGCGCTGGCCAATTCCGGAGCACGTTTGCTGGCCAGTGCGAAAGCCTGGGCAAAGGTGAGCCTGGCAGAGGCTGTCTCGTTTTTCGCAGTAGCTGGTGCAGCCGATAGTGATGCTGAATAGCCACTACCCAGCGCCAGAAGCATGGCCACTGCGAGGGTTTTTGGTTTGATCTTCATATTGGTATCACCGCGTTGGATGCAGCCAGTGTCGGCCGTCACTATATTAGAAATTGCTAATATAGTGACATTTTCCGTAGATTCAATGCCATTTGTCAGTTGCAGTTGTTAAAAGTTATGGGTGCGCTATGAGAGTGGTGATGGCTGTACCATTTTGGGTGCTCAGTCGATTTGTCGGATGCCGTTCCCCGTTTTGATGGGAACGAACCATTTTGGCAGGATGGTGCCGCGGGTGCGGGATCGAATACGACCGGGCCTTGCGGATCATGCAGGAAAATCACCCAGGGAATTGCACCCCCTCGGGGTGTTCCTGTCTGATGATCTTCATGCAGTGGTCTCCGGTGTGGAGATGGTCTGCTTCAGCAGGGTGATCATCTCATCGATTTCTGCTGTGGTGACGGTCAGGGCTGGCATGAAACGCAGAGTATGGGGGCGTGGTGCGTTGAGCATAAGCCCTTTTTCAAACGCCCTTGCGGCAATCACGGGTGCATTGAGCGGGGTGGTGTCCAGTGCCAGTAACAAACCTTGCCCTCGCACCTCACCGAGACCCTGCTCGCCGGATAACTGCTTGAGCCGGTGTTCGAGATAGTTGGCTGTGTCTCGAACCTGCTCCATGAAGCCGGGTGCCAGCAGTGTATCGATGACGGCCAGCCCGGCAGCGCAGCAGAGTGGGTTGCCGTTGAAGGTGCCACCCTGGTCGCCGGGTGCAAAACAGCTGATATCGTGAGTCGTGAGTAGTGCGGCCAGTGGTACGCCACCACCTATGCCCTTGCCGAGCGTCATGATGTCCGGCTCGACTGCCAGTTGCTGGCAGGCGAACAGGGAACCTGTCCGTCCCATGCCCGTCTGTACTTCATCGAAAATCAGCAACAGGTCATGTTTTGTGCAGAGTGCCTGCAAGGCGCGTACAAAGCCTGTTTCCGCCGGGATGACGCCGGCTTCGCCCTGAATGGGTTCGAGCAGGATGGCGACGGTCTCGGTGTCGATGGCAGCTGCGACCGCGTCGGCATCGTTATAGGGCACCTTGGTGAATCCCGGTGTCCTCGGGGCGAACAGGGCGTCCCAGCCGGGCTTGCCAGAGGCGGCCATGGTGGCCAGTGTGCGGCCGTGGAAGCCGTGCTCGAAGGTGATGATCCTGCTTGCACCCTGTTTGTGCAGAGCGCCCCATTTACGCGCCAGTTTGATAGCCCCCTCATTGGCTTCGGCGCCGCTGTTGGTAAAGAACACTTCGTCAAAATGGCTGTGGGTCGTAAGTCGTTCCGCCAGCTCCAGCATGGGTTGGTTGTAAAAGGCAGGGCTGGGGTTGATCAGCCTTGCAGCCTGTTGTTGCAAGGCTTCGACCACGGCAGGGTGGCAATGTCCCAATGCATTGACTGCCCACCCCTGGACAAAATCCAGATAGCGGTTGCCACTACTGTCGAGGAGCCAGGAGCCCCGGCCTTCGACAAACAATTTGTCCGGCCGCTGGGTAATGGGCATGAGTGCGGTGTAGGGATTGTTCATGTTGTCTCCTTTGACAGGCTGATGAGCAGTACGCCAGTGAGTACCATGGTGGCACCGACCAGCTGCAGGGGGGCGAGTGTTTCACCAAGTATTGCCCAGGCCATGATCAGTGTGGCCACCGGTCCGGCGGCACTGATGATCGAAGCCCGACCGGCGCCGATACGTTGAATGCCGGCGTTCAGTGCAAAGGCGGGGAGCACGGTGGCAAACAGTGCCAGCACAACAGCCAGCAGCAGAAGTTGACCGGATACCAGTAGCTGCTCCAGTGGGCGGGTAATCGCAAAGTGGGTTAATGTGGCAATACAGGCCACCGACATGGAGTAGGCGGTAAAGCGCATCGAGCCAAACCGTTGCATGACATAACCGCTGCCGATCAGGAAAAGCGCAAAGACCAGTGCACTGCCAAAGACCAGTGCTGCCCCCAGCGGGATGTCCGCTGCCCCCGCGATAGCGCCACTCCTGATGAAAACCAGCGTCATACCCGCATAGCTGAGCAGCAGGGCTCGGCGTTTTGCCGGACTCACGGGTTTACGGTAGATCACGGCTGAAAGCAGGATCACCAGCGTGGGGTAGAGAAACAGGATTAGCCGTTCCAGATTGGCGGGCAGGTATTTCAGGCTGCTGAAGTCCAGCAGGCTTGCCAGATAGTAGCCCATGAGTCCAAGGGCAATAATCGCTCCCCAGTCGGTACCCCGATGCCTGGCGCTGTTGCCGGATCGCCAGAATGCTGCAAGCAGAAAGAATGGCAGTGAGAGCACCATTCGCAATGCCATCAGCGAGATGGCATCGACCTGAGGGTTGTTGGCATAGGCCAGTTTGATCAGGATGGGTTTGGATGAAAAACCCAGTGCGGCAATGGCGACCAGTGCTGCGCCAGTCAGGGCATTGCGGGTGGCTTGATGGTTGTTGGTGGTGTTCACGCGGTTGTGGCTCCTGGTGGCAACCACGTATCCGGCGGGAGGGGTGGAGCAGGGCAGACGCGATGGATACGCGGCTGCCGGTTGAAAATCAGTTCATGACGAATGCAACGGGCAGCGGCAGGCAGGCAGTAGCCAGCGGCGTCGTTTGAGCCCCGTGGTCAGTTGCATGGCTGTTGTGAAAGTCGTCATGTGCTACAGGCTATCGGCTTTGGCTGGAAGGCGTCAAGGGGAAAGCATCTGGTTTTCGGGGGTTCCAGCGACAGATCACGGTGTCGAGGTGCAGATGAACACCTGCTTTCCAGAAATCGGGCGCGTTCAGTTCCATCCAGTCGGCCTCCCCGTTCAGAACGGGGAGGCCAGCGTTTGTCAGTTGCAGTGATTGGGTATAGAAGGATTTGTCTGTTGTATTGGCGGGGGGGGTGCCGCTGCGGATCAGCTCCGGAATCTGTCGTTCATGGCGGGAGAGCCTGATGGTGTGGTCAGGGAACTCCTCAAGGTGGCGTAGCAGTGCAGTTCTGAGAAAGGGGAGTGTAGTGAGATCCTGCTGGCTGAAGTCCGGTAGCGGGAGCGGGGTAGCCGCAGTGAAAGAGAGCCAGCCCTGTCGAGCCAGATCCAGCTGCTCAGTCACCCTTGGTGATGTGGAGTCGATGCGGATTCATGACTGCCATGGTAGACCATGGCAGCCAGTTGCATACGGTGGACTCCGAGGTACCGAACCAATATCGATTAGCCGTGTGACGGGCGTCAGGCAGGGGTGTTCAGTCCTGATCGTGCTCGCGAATGAACTCGACATACTGTGGCGCGGATACGTTGACAAAGATGCGGATCAACTCGGTCACCATTTCCCGGGTCAGTCCACCGTTGGCGAACTGGTCGGCTTCCAGCGCTACATCTCCATCGCTATCGAGGTAAGCTCGTGACAATCGCTTGGTGCGATTCCACTCATTGATGTCTTCAGCTGAAACCTTGACGCCGGTTGCGCCATAATAGAGCTGCAGATCGCCGTCGCCATAGAGATTGAGTACGAATGTCCGGCCGTTGGACTTGAAGAGCACACGATTGTCGCCCTTGATCTTGACCGACCCGTAGCCTTCTTCCTTGACGATCTGTTCAAGTTGCTCAAGTGAGAATTGGCTGACGACTTCAGATTTACCTGCGAGGCTGGCACTTGCCCCGGCGGTGATCAGATTGGCCTTTTTCAGGTGGGAGGCGGCTGAGACGGAAAATGACAGAGCCAGCAGTAGAGTTGCCAGCGCAGTCACAAGCAGTTGTTTCTTCATGATGGGAATTCCCTTTTCTTGTTTTGCGGGCGAGCATAGCGCTGTTTCATGAGAATTTATGTGACTGAACAGGCGTTACCGCAGTGGCCATGCAAGCTGCTGCGGGGGAGGGGAGGGCAGCATGAAGCGGATGATACTGGATCCTGAATCCGCGGCTTGCATACTGCGGATGCACAAGCCCTCGAATCTGCTGCGAAACCGGCATTACCCGCTTAACCTGTTCTCCATCAAGCCTGACTCGATGGAGTACGATGGGGGAAATCAATATCCTGCAGCATTCATTCCCATTCAAATCCCGGCCACAAGTGGATCTCAAGTTTCGGGTACTGCGCGATAGTCCCATTGTCGGGCAAGGGGGTATTGCATGCGTTACGGCCCAGTCGGGCTACTTTCCTCTCAGCCATGGAGGAACAGGCATCCCTGGTGGTGGTGGAGCCATGACCCAGGGTCGAGGTGGTGCACTCTGACCGGCAGCCATCTCTTCGATCTGGCGCTTCCACATATCCATCTTGAATTGTTGCTGTCGCTTGAAATGCTCGAATTGATAGAGTTGATGAGCGTTGAAGCGGGTCTTTTCCATCTCCTGATAGCGCGCAAAACTCTCCTGATCACGTCGCTGCTTGAGAGCCAATCCCTGACGCTCCCTTTCCTGATGTGCCTGAAAAGCTTCCCAGTCTCGTTCCCACCAGTTTTCGGCCAGATCCTCGGTAGCCGCTGTTTCCGCTTCAGACGTACGTTCCGGTGTCTCGCTTGAGGGGGCGGCGGTATCGCTTTCTGCAGGTAATGATTGCTCTGCTGGTGCCTGTGGTGCAGGTGCTTCAGCAGGGATTGACCCCGGAAGCGGAGCATTCAGGATTTCCTTGATGTACTCGAGCAAGGATGATTCCTCGTCATCTTCCTCTGTAGCGGGCTTGGTGGTAACGGGGTTGGTTCCAGGAAGCGGGGCATTGAGAATCTCCCCCAGTTTGTCGAAGAAACTGCTATCGGATTTTTCTGTTTCAGACATACCAGCCTCCTATTTCTTGAGTTTGTTGGAAAGCCAGATCAGCGCCAGTGCGCCAAGCAGTGCTGTCACAATGGTGATGAGCAACCCTCCGGTAGTTCCGGGAACCAGTGTGGCAACGACCATGCCGCCCACCACCGCTCCGGCTATGCCGAG
>CAYTPO010000118.1:0-23129 GCA_964439815.1 uncultured Thiotrichales bacterium | reverse complement strand
TAGTCGTAGCGAGGGAAAGCCATATTAGGCCATTTTTTTCACTGATTTGAGGAGAATATTGGCTATATTTGACGAAAACCAGGGGGAAAAAGGGCCAAAATGGCTTTTCCGCAGTAGGCTTCCTATTCTCGGACAGGCTCTTAGTACTCCATCAAATTAGGCGTAACTACCCAGTGAGTAGTTGCAATTAGGTTTGATGGAGTACTGGCCAGCAGGTTATTCGATAACCAGTCGGGCATTGACGGGCTGGATGGGCCGGTTGTTGGGGTAACCCAGTACTTTTTCCAGCGCCTTGACCTGGGGTTTGGAAACCGTGACCGGTGTGCGCTTGACGATCCAGATCACGCCTTCGGTACAGGGTGGCGTGGTGAGTGAGCCGTTGTAGCGATAGTAGTTGGAAATCTCCTTGTCCATCTCCAGTGTTCTGAGCGCCTGATTGGAGAGTTCATAACTGTCGCCGGCCTTTTGTGGCAATTGCCGCCACAGCACATTGATGGTGGGGTGTGGTCTTCCCGGCGCCAGTGGAACTGCTACAACGGCGATTTTGCCGTCGTCATTGACGTGAACAAAGTGGATCTCCATTGGAAACGGCGTGCCGGCAATCTTGTGCTCGCCGGGCGTATGAAAATGAAACTGCTTGAGCTTGTAGGTCTCGCCATCCACCACAATCTCGCCGCCAGAGCGCATGTCCACCTGCACGGTATGTCCGTTGTTGAGAATGCGCTGGGGAACCAGCATCGTATAATCGAACTTGATGGGCTTCTGCTTTGCTTCGATCACATTCTTCAATGGATCGATATTGATGGGTGACTGGTTCTTGCCGATACCGCACAGGGTAAAACCGGAATCCAGCTCGCCCCAATGTTCGGGTCCGGTATCACCCTGATAATTCCACGAGCCTGCATGCTCGGCCATGGCTGCTGTTGATGCCTGAATCATGGCGGCGGCTACAGCCATCATTATGATTTTCTTCATGTTTGCTCCTTTGGATATCCAAGTAGTCTGTTGATGAGATTTGCGCTGCAAGAAATCCTGCATTGCTACCAATACCTGAATCCGAGGTTAAGCCTCGAATTCAGGTATTAATAGCGCAAAAAGCGGACTCATGCATTACGCAGGCGCAGTGCATTGCTGACCACGGTCACGGAACTCAGGCTCATGGCGGCTGCCGCGATCATCGGACTCAGCAGAATACCGAGCACCGGATACAGCGCACCGGCGGCAATCGGAATGCCCAGGGTATTGTAGATGAAGGCGCCAAACAGGTTCTGCTTGATATTGCGTACCGTTGCCCGCGACAGCTTGATAATGGCCGGGATGCGATCCAGCGAATGGTGCATCAATGTGATGTCGGCGGATTCGATGGCAATATCGGTACCGCTGCCAATGGCGATGCCGATATCCGCGCCGGCCAGCGCCGGTGCATCATTGATGCCGTCACCGACCATGGCGACGACCCGGCCTCCCGTTTGCTCGGCAGAGACCACATCGGCCTTGTCACCGGGCAGTACCTCGGCATGTACCTGATCGATCCCGGTTTGCCTCGCTACGGCATTGGCGGTCAACTGATTGTCGCCGGTCAGCAGAATGACCCTGATGCCCTGATCCTGCAATTCCCTGATAGTCCTGGCCGCATCGGGCCTGACGGGATCTTCGATACCGATCAGTCCAAGCAGTTGACCATCCCGGGCGACAAATACTGGTGTCTTGGCCTCACGGGCCATTTTCCTGCTGGCTTCCAGTAATGTATCGATCGCCACGTCTTGCGCCGACATATGACGGGCATTGCCCAGCTGCAGCGTCTTTCCCTGATGCCGGCCACTGATGCCCATGCCGCTTTCGGCCTGAAAATTATCGATGGGCTCAGGTTGGATGCCCGCCTTGCTGGCGGCTTCGAGAATGGCGGCAGCCAGCGGATGTTCGGAGGCGGCTTCCAGGTTGGCGGCAGCCTGCAACAGCGCATTGCGCCCCACACCTGTTGTGGTGACGATTTCCGTTACCTCCGGTTTGCCCTGCGTCACTGTGCCGGTCTTGTCGAGAATTACGGTATCGATCTTGCCGGCGTGCTCGATGGCGTCCCCATTGCGGATCAGAATGCCCTGCTCCGCAGCGCGCCCCACACTGACCATGATCGAAATGGGCGTCGCCAGCCCGAGTGCACAGGGGCAGGCAATCACCAGTACCGTGGTTGCAGCGACCATGGCGTAGCTGAAGGCAGGCGTTGGCCCCCAGATCATCCAGATGGCAAAGGTCAGCAGCGCAATACCCACCACCACCGGGACGAAGACGGCGGCCACCTTGTCCACCAGTTTGCCAATGGCGGGCTTGCTGGCCTGCGCCTGACGCACACGGTCGATGATGTGTGCCAGCAGGGTATCGCTGCCGATGTGAGTGGTCTGCATCAGGAAACTGCCGGAGCCGTTGATGGTGCCGGTGAATATCTTGTCGTCCTTCTGCTTGGTGACTGCCACCGGTTCACCGGTCAGCATGGATTCATCAATATTGGATTGCCCTTCCATCACGATCCCGTCTACCGGAATCTTCTCGCCGGGGCGTACCCGCAGTGTCTCCTGCAGCCCGACCTCCTCGATCGGCAGATCCATCTCCTCGCCATTGCGAATGACCCTGGCGGTGCGTGGCTGCAATCCGATCAGCTTCCTGATGGCTGCCGAAGTGCGTCCTCTGGCCCGCATCTCCATGGCTGACCCGATCGAGACCAGCGCAATGATAATGATGGCGGCTTCGAAGTAGGCGTGACGTGCCAGGCTCGGAACGCTGTCAGGGAACAGTACGATCACCGTGGAGTACAGCCAGGCGGTGCCGGTGCCCAGTGCCACCAGCGTATCCATGTTACCGCGTCGGTTCTGCAACGATTTCCAGGCACCGACATAGAAATGTCGCCCGGCAGTCATCATCACCGCGAGTGTGATGGCGGAGATTCCCAGCCAGAACAGCTGACTCTCCTGAATGGAAGGGAGAAACCCACCCATCCCGGCGACAAAGAGCACAGCACCGGTAGCGCCGGCGATCAGCGCATTGTGCAGCGTGCGGCGGTATTGCGCCTGCTCTTCCGCCTCCTTGTGCTGCTCGTCGGCCAGACTTTTCAGCTGTGCGGCGTCGAAGCCGGCGTTACGTACCGCCTGAATCAGTGCCGAGGGATCAACCTGTCCCACCACCGTGGCGGTGCGCTCACCCAGATTGACCAGCGCAGAAGTTACCCCGGCCACATCGGCCAGAGCCTTTTCCACGGCCGACACGCAACCGGCGCACATCATGCCGGCGATGGACAGGCGTATCTCCCGCGCCGTCATCTCCTACTCCGCCAGTGTCGTCGGGTAGCCGGCCGAGGTCAGTGCAGCGATCACCGCATCGGCGCTGACCGATCCGCCGACCTTCGCCTGCTTGGCCTCCAGATCCACTTCGACACTGTCGACACCATCGAGCGCCTCGATGGCCTTGGTTGCGGAAGCCACACAGCCACCGCACATCATTTTTTCCACATTAAAGGTTTGCATTGTTATCGTTCCTGCCAGTTGAAAAACCGCGATTATTCTCCACCTGACAAGCCGGGCCAATCAAGCGGGTATTCACCGCATTGGCTGTTATACTGACAGACCCCCAGGCAAGCTGTCCAAGAACAGCGAAGCCGCTACGGAAATACGACAATTCAAGAAATGACATCACACAAGACCCTCGAAGCGCTGCGCAGTCAGCTCGAAGCCGTCATCGTCGGGCAGCATGCGCTGATCGAGCGACTGATCATCTCGCTGCTGGCTGGTGGCCATGTATTGCTCGAAGGCCCGCCCGGCCTAGCCAAGACCACTGCGGTTCATGCACTGGCATCCGCCGTGGATGCCTCGTTCCAGCGCATTCAGTTCACCCCCGATCTGATGCCGGGAGACCTGATCGGCAGCGAAATCTACGAACCCGCCAATGGCAGCTTCCGCTTCATTCCCGGGCCGATATTCAACGAGATCCTGTTGGCGGACGAAATCAATCGTGCTCCCCCCAAGGTACAGTCGGCGCTGCTGGAAGCAATGGCCGAACACCAGGTCACTGTGGCTGGGGAAACACGGCCGCTGCCGGATATCTTCATTGTCCTCGCAACTCAGAATCCGCTGGAACAGTCAGGCACCTACCCGCTGCCGGAAGCACAACTCGACCGCTTTCTGTTCAAGATCCTGCTGGATTATCCGACCCTGGAGGAGGAGGTCGAAATTGCCCGCCGTGCCCGCAAGGTCGAGGAGGGGCATCTCGAAGCCAATGTCACCGCGCAACTGAGTCCGGCCGATATTCTGGTGCTGCGCCGGCAGGTCGATGAGGTATTCATCGAGGAGCGACTGGAGCATTATGCGGTCGAGCTGGTGGCCGCCACGCGACATATCGAGCGGCTGCGCCCTGAATGGGAAGGTATCGTCACGGCGGGTGCTTCTCCGCGTGGCTCGATCTCGCTGTTGCGGGCCGCAATGGCCAGCGCCTTTCTCGATGGCCGCGATTATGTGTTGCCGGAAGACATCATTGCGCTGGCGCCCGATGTGTTGCGTCATCGCATGGTATTGGATTTTTCCGCCAGGACGCAGCAGATCGATGCCGATGCCATTGTGGCGCTGGTTATCGACAGTACCCCGGCGCCATGAAGTTGGCGGGGTCGCTCACAGAAAAGCCGCTGCTGAGCCAGCGTGAGATCAATGCGTTGATCCAGGCAGCGCGCCCGAGTGACCAACGCAAAGGACTCAAGATCAAGCGGGGCGCCAGGGCTGGTGAATTTCCCACCAGCTCTCCCGGCTCCGGTACCGATCTGGCTGATCTGCGCGCCTATCATCCCGGCGACGATACCCGCCATATCGACTGGCGGGCGTCGGCCCGTTCGCGTCAGCCGGTGTTGCGCACCTGGTTTTCCGAACTCAACCACCCCTTTTTTGTGGTCCTGGATCGCCGAGCGGCGATGCGCTTCGGTACCCGGTGTCGGTTAAAGGTGACCCAGGCCGCCAGACTGGCGATCTCCCTGCTGGCGCGGGAGGCGCGAAGCGGGCGGGAAGTCGGTGGCCTGATCATGGATACCCCCTGTCACTGGGTGCCACCCAGGCATGGCATGGGGGCGGCGCTCAGGCTGATCGACCTGATGATATCGGCGGCACCCCCCTGTAACCCGGAGGCGGCGCAGGGCATCTGGTCAAAGGCACTATCCGAGCTGTCGCAGAGGCTGCCGGAAGGTGCAGAGCTGATTCTGATTTCCGATTTTTCCGATCTGGATTCGCAGGATGAATTCAGCTTGCGCAGCCTGGGTGGGCGTCTGGCTGCCCGCGCCGTGCAGATTGCCGACCCGCTGGAATTATCGATGACCCTCCCCTGCCCGCTGCAGCTGCAATGGGGCAACCGGCAGCTGCGCTGTCAGCATCGTGATGCGGATGAACTGCAGCAATACCGGGAGCAGGAAGCGCATTATCAGAGCTTGTTGGGTGAGCGGTTTGTACGCGCTGCCATTCCATTGATGCGGCTGACAACGCAGCAGGATGATCTGCAGGAAATCATGGAGAGCATCAGCACATGAAGCCGCAGGATCTGGCCGGTATTCACGATATTCTGCCGCTACGGGCGTCGGCCGGGGGCTGGTTTGGTGATTGGGCGCCATGGATTCTATTGTCGATGGTGGTGCTGGTGATCCTTGCATCTGTCTGGAGGTGGTTTCACCCACTCAACCGCCTGCAACGTGCGTTGCAAAAAGGGCGCATGCCGCCGCGCAGGGTGGCGCATGAACTGGCCCGAACCGTTGAGCTGCCAGCATCCCTGAAAAGGCGACTCGATGAGCTGCGTTTTGCACGTCATTCACCCGATGCCGAATCGCTGCAGGCATTGATCGACCAGTCAAGAAATGCCCGCTGAGTTTCATCTGTTGCAACCCTGGTGGCTGTTGTTGCTGCCCTTCGCCGTTGGCTGGTGGCTGTGGCAGCGCCGTCATCCGCTCTGCTGGCCGGCGCTGCGTTCGCCGGTCACCATTCGCCTTCCCTCGCTGGCACACTATTCACCGACGAAATCTGCCGGAGGTAATGCAGCCCGTTCCAGTCTGCCGGCTTTTCTGCTGCTGTTGGGCATGGTGTTGTCCATCGTCGCCCTGGCTCAGCCGGTCAGCAATACCGCCGTGGTGCAGGACAGTCCCCACAGCGAGCCAGTGGATCTGGTACTGCTGGTGGGGACCGCCGTGACGATGAATCTGCGTGACTACAGGGTCGATGGCGAGCGGGTCAGTCGCATGACGATGGTGCGGCAATTGCTGGATCGGTTTGTCAGCGAGTTTTCGGGGCAGCGTATCGGACTGGTCATTCTGGGTGATCCGCCTGCGATCTGGCTGCCGCTGACGGCAGACAAGGGCGTCGTGCGCAATGCGGTCTCCCGAATTCGGACCACGCTGGGAGGTCGGCTCAGTGATACCGGTGGTGCGTTGCAATTGATTGCAGAAGAATTTGCCGGTGCTGATAACAAGGTCGTTGTCATGGTGACCGATGCCGGTTTGCAGCTGGGTACCCATCCCCCCGCCGAGGGTGCCGCATCGCTGGCAGAAAAGAACATGAAGCTCTATACCATTGCCATGGGTTCCAGTGATCCCGACGCGGGTGAAAAGGATGGCGGGCATCTCATTTATGAACCGGTTAATCTTGCATTGATGCAGCAACTGGCCGATATCGGCAATGGCAGAATGTTTCATGTGCAGGATGCCAGCGGTATGGAGCAGGCATTGGCTACCATCGAGGCTGAGAATCGTCAGCCTGCGAAACCTGCCGCGACCTATCAACTGGTTGCGCCACTCTATCCCGGGTTCGTCTTCCTGGCGCTAACCTGTTTTCTTGGGGCGATGGTTGCGGCGCAAAAGGGGGTGGCCTCATGAATTTTTCGGCCCTCTACTGGCGTGAGGCGGGGTGGTTGTGGCTGACGCTACTGCCCTTTCTGATGTATCTGCTGGCCTTTGTATTACGCAACAGAAAGCTGACGACGATTGCCGATACCGACTTATTGCCGTGGGTCGTATCCAGGCGATCCGACCACCGGGATTTATCATCAGTTGCAGCGTTTGGCGCAGCGTGGATTCTGTTTTGCGTGGCAATGGCCGGGCCGCGCACACCCCAGTGGGTACCACCGGAGCTGCGTCCAGCCAGCAGCAGCGTCGTGTTCGTTCTCGATCTGTCGGCTTCGATGCAAGCCGATGATCTTCGTCCGAGTCGTCGCGCCATGGCGCGTGCCCAGTTGCAGCGCTGGGTACGGCAAACCGATGAGGGCGTGGCGATGGGTCTGGCGGTTTTTTCCGGTCATGGACATCTGTTGTTGCCCCCTACCGTTGATCACAAACTTGCGCTGCATTTGTTGCGGGATCTGGATGCCCTGCAACTTCCCACCTTGGGTAATAATCTTGCCGAGGCGTTGCAGTATTCGATAACGGCATTGCAGGATGCCACCGGGAAAAAATCGATCTTTCTGCTATCCGATGGTGATATTGAACCGGCGGCCATCCGGGAGGCCGCAATACTGATTGAAGCGGTATTGATCAAAGAGGGTATTTCACTCTTTATTGCCGGAACAGGAGGCGTGGAAAAGGTGGCGCTACCCGCAGCGTTGGTGCCGCCCGCTCTGGCCGACAACAGAACCATTCTGACGCGACGCGAAGAGGGCAGGCTTTTGCAACTGGCCGAAGCGGTGAACGGGCAATACTACCCGATGGAAAAAATCGTTGAGCGGGATCTGCCAGAGCTGTTGCAGCTGCCAGTGATTAAAATCAGCGCCGGTGAGAGTGAACGGGTTCTATGGAACGAGTGGTTTGGTATTCCGTTGCTGGTGGGGTTGCTGTTGCTGTTTGCCGGGTTGCATTTTTCCTGTCGCATTAATAATCGTCTGGCAACAAGCCTTCTTTTTCTGGTGATGCCGGTTCTTATTGCTGATCATCCGGCCATGGCTGCGGTCTCTGCCGAGGAAGTTCTGGCGTCTGGTGATTATCGTCAGGCAAAAACGCTGTTCATGCAGCAGGAGGGGTATAGCGCACGGTTCGGTGAGGGTACTGCCTGTTACCGGCTCAAGGATTTTCTCTGTGCAAGACAGGCTTTCTCCCGCGCAGCCTGGGAGGCAGGTAATTCAAAGGATCGGGGGCGTGCCGCCTTCAATCTGGGTAATACGCATTTTCAGTTGGGAGAGTTCGAAGAGGCGGCAGTACTGTTTGCAGAGGCCGAGCGCAATGGCGTACCTGCAAGAATCGCGCGGAGAAATCATGAATTTGCCATCGAGCTGGCTATCTCGGTCAGGAAATATCTGACTCATATCGAATTGACCAAACGCAAGGCGGACTGGATGGCCAATGCCCGGGATATTCCGGAGGGGTTGCTGAACAGGTTGACCGAGGGCATTACCTTCGAAAATGATAAATCCCGGATGGCGCTGCTGAAAACACTGAGTCGTGAACAACTCGACCAGCTGCTTCGCCGGGGCGTAGCCCGCGCCCTGGGTAAATCCGTAGCAGGTTCCGGGCGGGAAAGAGCCTGGGCAGCTACCGAAAGTCTGCCACCTGAAAGCAGTATTGGTCTGTTCAACCGCCTGCTGCCGCTGGAAGCGGGCCTCAATGTGGTGCCGGAAACACCCTATGCGATCGAGGGACAGAGGCCGTGGTAAGCAGAACACCTCTGAATTTGGTCTTCGTGGTTTTATTGATTCTATTCCCGGGGGTGGTATTTGCCGGAAATGCGGAAATTGAGTTGCAGCTGGATAGTAGGGAGATCGAATTGGGCCGAGTCTTTCTGGGGCAGCTGCATTATCGTGGCAAGAGTGGTGACAAGCCGGCCAACCTGCAGCCCTGGGAAAACAATTTCTTTATCGAACGCAGCAATTTCTCAGTGACTCGCCAGAAGGGTCTGATTGTCAGCAGCGAAGATATCCGGCTTTATCCGCGTCGCAGTGGCAAGGTGGTGATCAATGCCATCGCCCACGGTGGGGTCATCATGGAGCCTATTGATGTAAAAGTGCGTCCGTTGCGGCGTGATGGCATCGATGGAGCGCCGGTACTGCAACCGGTAGTCAGAACCATTCAGGTGGGGTCGCCCATCGATATTATTGTAGAGGTACCACTGCTGCACCCGGCCAATAAAATTGTCGTTGCGCCCTGGGAAATGGCGGGAATGAAAATAATGGCGTTGCCACAGCAATCCATCGAGCATGACGGGCATAAGACCATAAAATTGCATTGGCGACTTTTTGCAGAAAAAAAGGGGGTTTACAGGATCGAGCTTCCGGCCATACAACAGCGTGGCAATGGCAAATGGCGCTTTCATCTGCCATTGCAGGAAGTCGAGGTTTTTCCTCTGCCGAGTTATCTGCCGCCCACGTTGCCAGTGGGGCAGATATCAATGCGCAGTGAAATCGTGCGCGTCAATGGCATTCCCCATTGGCGTATTTCAGTAAACGGCACCGGACTGCTCTCTGATGAGATCCATGGCCTGCGTGCCGAGCTTTCCAATATGACGGGCGTGGCTGAAAACAGGATTGTTGTTATAGCGGCAGCGAACCGGCAAATCGCGCTGCAGCAACAAACCTGGCAATTGCCGGTACCACAGTGGTCAGGTGGTATCGGTCGCGGACCGCGAATTACGCAACGCTACTTTGATCCGCAGACTGGTGAGGTTGAGGTGCTGGTACACGACCTTCCCGCAGTGTGGAGATTTCCCGGATGGATGCGTATTCCGCTTCTGTTGGCTGCGGTGCTGTTGCTGCTGCCACTGGCGCGTTCTCTGATTCATCTGGCAAAAACCATTCGCCGGCAGCAGATTTTTCGTCGCCAGATCAAGACAGCAGAGTGTCCCGACACGTTGCGGCGACTCTTGATCAACCATTATGATCTGCTCACGTTGGAGCAGTGGGCGCAAAGGCATGGCCGTCTCGAAGCTGCGGTGATTGCGCGTGACCTGAATGCGCTCTGTTTCTCGAATTGCCGTAAAAATCAGCTCGACAAGATCAGGCAGCAGCTACTCGAGCTGGAAAACATCCTCAGTGTTGTGTTCCAGGCGGTTGCCGCCAAAGGGTCACGGAACAGCCGTGGCGTCGCATCGGGAAACAGGATTGGTGCGTAACCTAACCCTGAATCCAGGTTCACACAATCACCAATAAAACAATAATGTCTGCCATGTCGATAATCCCGTTCCTTTCAAGAATATTCTTGCCAAATTCCATAGCCCCCCTGTCATCTGACGCCTGGTATTCCTCATGAAGAAAAGTCCCAAACTGATCGTCGTTGCCGCGATTGTTCTGCTGGTTGCAGCCTGGTTTGCGCTCGACTTCGGACAGTATTTCAATCTCGAATATCTGAAGAGTCAGCAGGCGGCCATTGAAAACTGGCGAGCAGCCAATCCGGTAAAGGCGGTAGTCATCTACAGTACGATCTATATTGTCGTCACCGCGTTGTCACTGCCCGGGGCGGTGATCATGACGCTGGCCGGGGGTGCACTGTTCGGGTTGTTATGGGGCACGGTGATTATCTCCTTTGCATCAACCATCGGGGCCACGCTGGCATTTATCATTGCCCGATATCTGTTCCATGACTGGGTGCAGGAAAAATTCGGCAATCGACTTCAGGCCATCAATGAGGGGATCAGGAAGGAGGGGGCGTTTTATCTGTTCAGCTTGCGTCTGGTGCCGGTTTTTCCATTTTTTGTCATCAACCTGGTCATGGCACTAACGCCGATAGCAACCCGCACCTATTACTGGGTCAGTCAGCTCGGGATGCTCCCCGCCACCATTGTCTTTGTCTATGCAGGTACGCAGTTGGCGAAGATTGATTCATTACAGGGTTTGTTGTCTCCGGGCCTGTTGACAGCTTTCATCCTGCTGGGACTATTTCCGCTGCTGGCAAAAAAAGTGGTCGGTTTTCTGGAAGCGCGTAAATTGACCGCAAAATGGTCGCAGCCAGCACATTTCGATCGCAACCTGATTGTCATAGGTGCAGGTGCGGGTGGATTGGTTACCGCCTATATTGCCGCAGCGGTAAAGGCCAGGGTTACGCTGGTGGAAAAGCACAAAATGGGTGGTGATTGCCTGAATACCGGTTGCGTTCCCTCCAAGGCATTGATTCGCACAGCCAGGCTGTTATCGCAGATGTCACGTGCAGAGGAGTTTGGTATCAGCGAGGCAAAGGCAAAGTTCAGCTTTGCTGAAATCATGGCGCGGGTGCAGCGAGTCATTGCAACCATCGCGCCTCATGACTCGGTGGAGCGCTATACAAGGCTGGGTGTGGAGGTGATTCAGGGTGAGGCCAGGATCACTTCGCCCTGGACCGTGGCAATAGAAACTGAAAAGGGAACGGTCAACCTCAGTACTCGGTCGCTGGTTATTGCTACCGGTGCGCGGCCTTTTATACCGCCGATCACCGGTATCGAAAATATCGATTACCTGACATCGGATAATCTCTGGAATCTTCAGCAGCTTCCGCAACGGCTTGTTGTACTGGGTGGCGGCCCGATTGGTTGTGAGCTGGCACAAAGCTTTGCCCGATTGGGAGCCCAGGTGACATTGATCGAAATGCTGCCCCGCATATTGATTCGTGAAGATGAAGATGTTTCGGCCATCGTCACCGAAAGATTCCAGCGCGAAGGCATCGAAGTGCTGACGCAGCACAAGGCGGTCGAGTTCCTGTCGTCCAGTGACGGAAAATCACTTCGCTGCGAAGATCTCGTGAAGAATGATACTGCCGTATTGATCCCGTTTGACGAAGTGCTGGTTGCCGTGGGGCGCAGTGCAAATACCAAGGGTTTTGGCCTGGAAGCACTGGGTATCGAGCTGGAGAGAAACGGCACGATCAAGACCAATGCCTGGCTGCAAACCACCTATCCCAATATCTATGCCTGTGGTGACGTTGCGGGTCCTTACCAGTTTACCCACACGGCCGCGCATCAGGCGTGGTATAGCGCCGTCAATGCCCTGTTTGATCCATTGAAAAAATATCGGGTCGATTACAGCGTCATTCCCTGGGCGACATTTACCGATCCGGAGGTTGCGAGGGTTGGGCTCAATGAAACCGAAGCGAGGGAAAAGGGCATCGATTTTGATACCACGACGTATGCTATCGACGATCTCGACAGAGCCATTGCCGATGAGGAGGCACAGGGATTCATCAAGGTATTGACCGTACCCGGCAAGGACAGGATTCTCGGTGTCACCATTGTCGGTGAACATGCCGGAGACCTGATTGCGGAATATGTACTTGCGATGCGGCAGAAAATCGGCCTGAACAAGATCCTGGGGACCATACATATCTATCCTACCCTGGCGGAAGCGAACAAGTACGTTGCCGGAAACTGGAAGAAGGCTCATGCGCCGGAAAAACTACTGCAATGGGTGGAGCGCTTCCATGCCTGGCGGCGAGGATAATCAGTTGGCGACAAAAAGCAGGGTGCAATAGCAAAGCGTATCGCGCCGCATCGAATGCCTTGTCTGATTGTTGAAATGTGCTGCCTGAGAGCGGTTCAACAACTCGTCAAAACAAGGCCCTGTTCAACAACATGTGTGCACCTATACTCCCCAGATATCCCAATGCAATAACAGGTGTCCATTTAAGATGGCTGAAAAAGGTGTATTGGCCACGTGCCTGACCCATCAAGGCCACGCCGGCCGCGGACCCTATCGACAGCAGGCTGCCACCTACCCCGGCGGTCAGCGTGACCAGCAGCCATTGCCCCAGGGGCATATCGGGATTCATGCTCAGTACTGCGAACATGACAGGGATGTTGTCGATGATCGCGGACAAGGCGCCGACCAGGATATTGGCGTAGGTTGCACCCCAGCCGGTATACATCAATTCGGAAATCACGGTGAGGTAGCCGAGAAACCCCAGGCCTGCGACTGACATGATAACGCCGTAGAAAAACAGCAGGGTGTCCCACTCCACACGGGCGATTTTATTGAAGATATCGAAGGCAGTGATCTTGTGGGTATCGACGCGTTCCGTGCCACTTCTGAGTTCCTTGCGGCGCAGGTAAAAACCGAAAAACTGCAGGAAGGAGAGGCCGGTCATCATGCCGAAGACGGGTGGAATATGCAGAAAATTGTGAAAGCTGATGGCGGTGATGATCGTGCATAGAAAAAGAACCGCAATGGTTTTGGCGCCACGTTTCATGACAATCGACTCTTGCACCGGGGCGGGTGAGATATTTGGAATGGCAAAATACATGATCATTGCCGGGATCAGAAAGTTGACGAGGCTGGGGATGAACAGATTAAAGAAACTCCAGAAATCCACCTGACCCTTCTGCCATACCATCAGGGTGGTAATGTCGCCAAAAGGAGAGAACGCACCCCCGGCATTGGATGCAACCACGATATTGATACAGGCAATGCTGACGAATTTTCTGTTTTCAACGCCCACGGCCAGCACCACGGCGCACATGACCAGGGCAGTCGTCAGATTGTCGGCAATCGGGGAAAGGAAAAATGCAGTTAGCCCGGTAATCCAGAAGAGCTTGCGGTAATTGAAACCTCTCGAAACCAGCCAGACACGCAGTGCGTCGAACATTTTCCGTTCATTCAATGCATTCACGTAGGTCATGGCGACCAGCAGAAACAGCATCAGTTCGGCATACTCTTCCAGGTTATGCCTCATGACCTCTTCTACCTCGGCGGAATATCCCATCTGGCCATAGACCCACGCCAGCATTCCCCAGATGATTCCCGCCACCAGCAACATCGGCTTGGATTTTCTCAGGTGGGAAAATTCCTCGGTCATGACCACCAGATAACCCAGTACGAAGAGGAACAGTGAGGTCATGCCGACAACGGAATCGAGCAGGTAGGGATGGTGCTCTGCCGCGGCGGACGAAGCACCCGCCCAAGCGGGGAAAAGGAGCCCTGGCAGGAGCAGCAGGACAAACAGCTTGAAGGGCATGACGGATTGGCTACCATTGAGTGGTAAAGTAGCGTTGAGTATAACAGTAGCCCTTCTCTTCCCAAGTTTACCCCGACAGGTGGCGGCCTTTTTTGAACCCATGATTTCAACCACAGAAAAAATCCAGCTTTGGGAAACACAGTCAACGACCTCACCAGTAGTCACCGATGAGGTGATCAAGAACATGATCAGCCATGCCCGTCTGGTCTCCCTGCCCGCTGGTACGCCAGTGTTCCGCCCGGAATCGAACTGCGAAAACTATCTGCTGGTCACCCGTGGCAGTGTGAAGGTGTCATTGAACACACTGGGTGGGAACGAGTTGCTGCTGTATCGCGTGCATGCCGGGGAATCCTGTGTGCTGACCACTACCTGCCTGATGGCTGCCAAGCCCTATCCTGCCCAGGGGGTTACCGAAACCGAAGTGACGGCGCTGATGATACCGAAGCAGTATTTCGATCAGGCGCTGGCTGCGTCGGAGAATTTCCGCCAAATCGTATTTGGCCACCTCAGCTCGCGCTTTGCCGATATCATCGGCCGTATTGAAGCGGTTAAGTTTTCCGGCCTCGATACGCGCCTGGTGGGTGAGCTGATCCGGCAGGCCGATGGGGAGAACAAGGTCAGTGCAACGCACCAGACCCTCGCCAATGAAATCGGCAGTTCCCGCGAAGTCGTCTCCCGTCACCTCAAGGAGCTGGAAAAGCAGGGTCTGATCAAGCTGGGGCGTGGTCGGATCGAACTGCTACAGATAGCGCCGCTGAAGAAGATCGCCGTGGAAGACCTCTGATATTCCATCAAACTCGATTTGGTGGAATATCAGCCCCACGGATTCAGGTATCAGGTAGCGAAATCAGCCAGCCTGATCGGGACCTGCCTGGGACCCCAGTGACCTGGCTCGGCCTCGAAGACACCGGCGCAGGGGGTACCGCATGAGGCGCAACGACCGTCAGCTGTCAGGTTCCATTCGGAGAGTTGATACCAGTCCCGCCCGATCAGTTTTTCACCGCAGTGATGACAATAGGTGCTGTCGCCCTCCTTGTTGTGCACATTGCCGGTATAGGCATAGCGAATACCGTTTTTCATGGCGATGTCACGGGCGCGAATCAGCGTCTCCACTGGCGTTGGTGGAACATCCATCATTTTCCATGCCGGGTGGAAGGCGGAAAAATGCAGCGGCACATCAGGCCCCAGTTTTTCCACAACCCACTGTGTCAGCTCATTGAGCTCCTTGTCGGAATCATTCTTGCCGGGAATCAGCAGCGTCGTGATTTCCAGCCAGACATCGGTTTCATGCTTGATGTATTCCAGTGTCTCCAGTATCGGTGCCAGATGCGCACCTGTCAGCTTGAAATAGAAATCCTCGGTAAACGCCTTCAGATCGACATTCGCGGCATCCATGTACTGATAGAATTCCTTGCGTGGCTCGGGGCAGACATATCCAGCGGTCACGGCCACCGACCTGATACCCTTTTCACGGCAGGCCTTGGCGACATCGATGGCGTATTCATGAAAGATCACGGGATCATTATAGGTATAGGCCACGCTGCGACAGCCCAACTCCTGCGCGGCTGTGGCAATCAATTCCGGCGACGCCTCATCGGCGAGTGTATCGATCTCCCGCGACTTGCTGATATCCCAGTTCTGACAGAACTTGCAGGCCAGATTGCAGCCCGCCGTACCAAATGACAGCACCGGCGTACCGGGTAAAAAATGATTCAGCGGTTTCTTTTCGATGGGATCGATGGCATATCCGCTGGAGCGGCCATACGTTGTGAGGACAATCTCGTTGTCCAGATTCTGCCTCACGAAACACAATCCACGCTGCCCTTCATGCAACTTGCAAAAGCGCGGACACAAATCACACTGCACGCGCCCATCATCCAGTTTATGCCAGTACCTGGTGCTGACGGTGTATTTATCACGTTCTGTCATTGGAACTACCTCCTTCCCATAGTATTTAGCCTATAGCTGAAGATTCAAGGGGTTGCCATGATTCAAATCAACAGGGTTCCGGATACTGATCGGACATTGGTACTCACGTCCCTGTGGACTGGATTGCACTTCGTCGTCACGGCAGGAGGCCGTGATCCAGACAGCATGGATGGGTGCTGTGCTGCCTGATTGAGATACATCGCCGGATTGATCCTGTAGCAGACATTGGTGCTCACGTCCCTGTGGATTGGAATGCACTTCGTCATCACGGCAGGAAGCCGTGATCCAGACACCATGGATGGGTGCTGCGCTGCCTGATTGAGATACCTTACCGGATCAAACCTGTAGCAGACATCGGTACCAACCTCCCTGTGGACTGTGAATTACGGCCTCTCCTGTGGCAATGACGGTGTTGTACCAAGGGTTACATTTCATTCACTCGCGGTTAATCCTGAGGTGGTAGAATCGTTTCCAACTATTCCCAAAACAGGATTCAGGCTATGAAACAACAATTGAAAGGATTGGCCCTGGTGGTTCTCGCCGGTTTGGGCATCACGCTGTTTTCCGGCTGTGCGACGACGCGGACGCTCGATCCGACTCAGGAAAAGCACTATGACGCCAGCTATGATTTTTCCGACAAGAAGAAGATTGTCGATGCACTGACTTCCAGCCTGCTTTCCGTACAGCAGGTACCGGCTTCATCGAAAAAGCCGATTCTGATCGTCTACCCGGTTGCCAACGAGACCTCGGAGCATATCGATACCAGCGGGATTACCGATGATATCCGTCTGGCGCTGATCCGTTCCGGCAAGTTCCGTTTCATCAATGAAGCCCAGCGCAACAACATTCTGCGTGAAGGCGCCTATCAGGCCAGGGGGCATGTCGATCCCAATATGCGTTTTGCCCAGGGTCGCCAGCTTGGTGCGGATTACATTCTCTCCGGTACGCTGCGCTCCATCGAGAAGAAGGAGCCCAAACAGATCCGCCTGACCAAGAAGAAGATGATTTACTACAGCCTGAATCTGGAGCTGACGGATCTGACGACTGGCGAAATCTCGTGGGCCGACAAGGTCGAGCTGGCCAGAGAGTCTTCACGTCCGATTATCGGCTGGTAATCGCACCGTCCTGTTCGAAGCGCCGCGGGTGATACCACCAGCGGCTTCACGGTTTCTGGAAACTGGATGAACCCTGGTATTCCCATGCCTGCAACACACCGCTTGTTCTGGTTATTGCTGCTGATGCTGACGCTGCTGGGTGGTTGCGCCTCGATGCCGCTGGATGATGTGCGCCGGGATTTTCTCCAGGGCAAGCCGCAGGCGGCCATTGCAGTGCTCGATGAGCAGGACAGTCGTCGAGACAAGCTGCTGATCCATATGGAAAAGGGGCTGATTCTGCATTCGCTGGGTGAGTACGAGGAGAGCGCGCAGGAGTTTCTCAAGGCGGAAAAGCTGATGGAGGAGCTGGATGTCATCAGCGTCTCCGAACAGGCCAAGACGCTGGTGGTGAACGAGTGGGCGGCAGCCTACAAGGGCGAATACAGCGAGCGTCTGTGGGTTCACACTTACCAGATGATGAACTACCTGCTGCTGGGAAACTATCAGAGTGCCGCCGTTGAAGCCCGTCAGGCACTCGATGTGATCAAGACCTGGGGTGACCCGTTGCAGAAGGACTGGTTTACCCAGGCGCTGATTGGCCTGAGTTTTGAAGGCGTCGGCAAATACAACGATGCCTTTATCGAATACCGGAAACTGGTAGAGAAGCTGTCCGATGAGGAGGCTGTCACCGCCCTTGCACCAATGCTCTACTGGGCAGCGCTGCGCTCCAGCCTGGCGGCAGAGGCGGCGGAGTACCGTGAACGCCTGCCCGACAGTCTGAAGGAGACTGACCCGGATGAGCTGGGTGAGCTGGTTCTGTTTGTCGCCAGAGGGGCGATCCCGCAAAAGGTACCTGGTGATGTGCTGATTGCACCGGACATCCGCTTTTCCTTCCCCCATTACCCTGAGACGCTTACTCTACGACCACGTTTTGCGATCGAGTCGGTCGGTGAGCCGGTGCCGGTGATGGAGGTCTCGACGTTGATGGGCGAAGTAGCCCGTGATTCGCTCAGTGCCAGGGCTAAGAAGATCTACACCAAGGAAACGGCCCGGGTCGCATTCAAACAGTCTCTGGCGCATAACCTGAAGAAGAACAATGAAGCGGCTGGTGAGCTGCTTGGCATTCTGTTCCTGCTGATGGAAGAGGCGGATACCCGGGAGTGGAGTACGTTACCGGCGACACTATCCCTGCTGCGCATTCCGCTGAAGCCGGGCAATCACAGTATTTCGCTGCTGGCTGCCGAGGACTATGGCAATATGCGGGAAATCTTCAGTATCGAGGATTTCGACATCAAGGCCGGCCAGCGAATCTACCGCAAGATACGCTACTGAGTTCCTGCTTCTCCACTGCCACCTCGCTCATTCGGACCCCAAAATCCGCCGTTGACTCCTCTCCCCCATTTTCTCGTCGGGAAGCCGGATAAAAATCAAAAGTACTAGGGGCTGATGGCGATATAGTCACACCTGCTTATTTTACTACTCGTTGAGTAGTGTCGTTTTTTTAATACTGATTAGCCATGAGGTCAGGGAAATGTCCAAAACCACCACGCATGTATTCGCTTTTGAAGAGGGCGATGGCAAGAACAAGCATCTGTTAGGCGGCAAGGGTGCCAACCTTTGCGAGATGACGCAGATCGGGCTCAATGTCCCGCCCGGATTCGTTATCTCTACCGAAGCCTGTCTGGCCTATCTGGCCGATGACAAACGCGAGCTTCCCGCTGGCGTGATGGATGATGTCCGCGCGCAGATGGCGGCTCTGGAGCAGAAGACCGGCAAGGGGTTTGGCGATCCCGAGAACCCGCTGCTGGTCTCGGTTCGCTCCGGCTCGGCCATGTCCATGCCGGGCATGATGGACACCATCCTCAATCTGGGCCTCAATGAGCGCACATTGAAGGGGCTGATCACTCAGACACACAACGAGCGCTTCGGTTTTGATGCCTGGCGGCGTTTCATCCAGCTGTTTGGCAAGGTTGCGCTGGGTATCGACGACGAAGAGTTCGATGTGGAATTCGATGCGGTCAAGGAGAAGGCGGGTGTGACGGCGGATATTGCCCTCTCCGCCCGTGACCTGCATGAGATTTCCGACCGTTTCCTCGACGTGGTCGAGCGGGTTACCGGCAAGCCTTTCCCGGAAGACCCCTACGACCAGTTGGAGATTGCCATCAAGGCCGTTTTCGATTCCTGGATGGGCAAGCGGGCGGTGGACTACCGCAAGCAATTCAACATTACGCCGGAGATGGCCAATGGCACGGCGGTCAATATCGTCACCATGGTATTCGGCAATCTGGGTGATGACTCGGCGACCGGCGTGGCGTTTACCCGCTATCCAGATACCGGGGAAAACCGGCTCTATGGCGAGTATCTGACCAATGCTCAGGGTGAGGACGTGGTGGCCGGTATTCGCACGCCCAAACCTATCGATGCGCTCTATGATGAAATGCCTGACCTCTACCGTGAATTGCAGGAGCTGCGCAACAAGCTGGAGCTGCATTACAAGGAAGTGCAGGACTTTGAATTCACTATCGAGCGGGGCACGCTGTACTGCCTGCAGACCCGTAACGGCAAGATGAATACCACCGCGATGGTGCGTACTTCCGTGGAGATGGTGCAGCAGGGTCTGATCGACAAGAATCAGGCGTTGTTGCGTATCGATCCGGAGTCGCTGGAACAGCTGCTGTTTCCCCGGCTCGACCCCAAGACCCGCGCCACACCAGTGGTGCGTGGCCTGCCAGCCTCGCCGGGTGCGGCCGTGGGTCATGCAGTCTTCGATGCTGATCGTGCCGAAAAGCTGGGACGTAATGGTCAGCGGGTCATTCTGATCCGCGAGGAGACCAAGCCGGAGGATATCCACGGCTTTTTCGCCTCTGAAGGTATTCTGACTTCTCGCGGTGGCAAAACGTCACATGCTGCAGTGGTTGCCCGCGGCATGGGCAAGCCCTGTGTTGCCGGTGCCGAGGGCATTCATGTCGATGTGAAGATGCGCAAGGCGTTTGTTGGCGAGACGACCATCAACGAGGGTGATCTGATCACGCTGGATGGCACCACTGGCGATGTCTATCTTGGTGAAGTGGACATGATCGAGGCTGATTTCTCCGATTCACTGGCGACCTTGCTGGACTGGGCTGATGAGATTGCCCGGCTCAAGGTCATGGCTAATGCCGATACGCCGCGTGACGCCGAGCGGGCGTTGAAATATGGTGCCATGGGGATTGGCCTGTGTCGTACCGAGCGGATGTTCAATGCCGTGGATCGTCTGCCCATCGTGATCGAAATGATCGTGGCGGAGACACCGGATGCGCGTCAGGCTGCGCTCGATAAACTGCTACCGATTCAGCGTGCCGATTTCAAGGGGCTGTTCAAGGCGATGGCGCCGCGCCCGGTCACGATTCGTCTGCTCGATCCGCCGATTCATGAATTCCTCCCCAGTGAGCAGCAGCTTGTCGATGAGCTGGAGCAACTGGGACGCCTGAAAGAGACGGTGCTGGGCATGAACGTGCTGTCCGATGCCGCAGAGTTCATCTACCAGACAACGGGCGACCGTCCGGCAGTACAGCTGTTGGCCGATCCGCATCTGGTGGAAGAGACCATCCAGCGCAAGCAGTCGATGTTGAAGAAGGTGCGTTCGCTGTACGAGGTCAACCCGATGCTGGGTCATCGTGGTGTGCGGTTGGGTATTACCTTTCCCGAGATCTACTCCATGCAGATTCGTGCAGTGCTGGAAGCGGCCGCCGAATGCCTGCGAGAGGGCGTGGTCGTGCAGCCCGAGATCATGGTGCCCCAGGTCTGTACCGCCGAGGAGCTGAAGAAGGTCAAAGGCTATGTCGATGGTATAAAGCAGGCGGTCGAGGCCCACTACGGGTTGGAGGTCAAGTTCAAGTTCGGTTCCATGATCGAAGTGGTGCGAGCCTGCATGCGGGCCGAGAGTCTGGCGGAAGAGGCGGAATTCTTCTCCTTTGGTACCAACGACCTCACCCAGGCAACGTTCTCATTCTCCCGCGAAGACGCCGAGAACAAGTTTCTGCCGCTCTACAACAAGGCGGAGATCCTGCAGGACAACCCGTTTGAAGTGCTGGATACCAAGGGTGTTGGCAAGCTGATGAACCTGGCCGTCAACTGGGGTCGTGAAACCCGCCCCGGCATGAAGGTGGGTATCTGTGGTGAGCATGGTGGTCATCCCGCCTCCATCCGCTTTTGTCACCAGATAGGGCTGACTTATGTCTCCTGCTCGGCACCGCGTGTTCCCATTGCGCGACTGGCGGCTGCGCATGCGGTACTGGCGGAAGACTAGGAGCCTGTCGGAGTTAATGCTGTTTAGCTGCGCCAGCAGGAATTTTTGCTTCAAACGGTTAAATCGGACAGCCTCCTAAATGGTAGTAGTCGGGGTGGCAGATGCCACCCCGATCGCAAACCGGTGGTCAGTGCGACTTTTCCAGCAGATCCACACGGATGGGGATTTCGAACTGACCGCGGTTTTTTGCTACGGTGTCGTTAAATTTTTCCTCTACTTCCCTGTAAAGCGCTTCGGAGAGTTGGTGATCACTATGCGTGGCGCCAATGACTCGGGCAGCATATTGATCGAAGTCTTCAAATACGACTGGGTTGTTGAAGAATATTTCCTCGCGAAGTTCGAATAAATGGTTTTCCACCGCTTTTTCAATGGCCCCGAAGGCGGCGATTCTGACTGCTTCCTCGTCGTGAAAGAGCCGCAGTATCTCGTTGAATTCCCCGTCGAAAATCGGCTCTGAAATATAGGCAACACCGCCCGGTTTCAGCACTCGATGGATCTCTTCCAGCGCCTTGTCCATCAGAGGCACAGGAACATGATGCAGTGATTTGAACATGAACACGGTGTCGAAGCTGGTGTCGGCCAGTGGAATATTCTGGCAACCGGCCATCAGGAAAGTGACATTGGGCAGGTCGTCCAACTGCAGATTCCTTTCGTGCTGAATGGTATCGACTTCGGTTGCGGTCATCGTGCGGCCCTCGCCGCTGGCGGCAATCAATCGGGTCAGTGTGGCATCGCCACAGCCCAGCTCCAGGATGTTCTGATTATCGAGGGAAAGAACCGACTCGAATATTTCGGGCTCGGGGCAGGTTCTTTCAATGGGTTGCTTGTTGAGCTGCATGGTCTCTCCTCTGATGGATTCGTTGTTTATCCCGCTGATACTGGATGGTAACACCGCCGGGTGAAACGGACGGTGAGCTGGATTAACCCGACATTTCATAACGCTTCCAATTGCTACGCCATTTTGCGGAATATTGTGAAGAGCGGATACAATCCATGCCACGCTCAATACGGGAATCCCGCCATGTCCGATCCAGAAATTTTCCAGAAAGCCATTGAATTGTTCGATGCCGCCAATAGTGAAGACCCCAATGAGGTTACCGTCGGTGGCAAGGTCTGGCCCAAGGAACTGCTGTATTCGCATCGGATGACGGAGATGCTGAACCGCTTCAAGCCGGATGCAGATGATGAAATGAAGCTTGCGGTACATGCTCAGCATATCCAGCGCTGGAAATCGCCGCGGACCGACTACCCGATGAATCGACAGGGCTACCTGCAATGGCGCGTGCACCTGTACCAGTTTCATGCTGATACCGCGGGTGAATTGATGCGGCAGGCGGGGTATGTGGAGGAGAGTATCACCCGCACCAAAAAGGCTGTCAGCAAGAAAGGCATCAAGGTCAATGCCGATTCGCAGCTGCTGGAAGATATCGCAGACCTGGTGTTCATCGAATACTATCTTCAGGATTTTGTCGACAGACATCCGGAGTACAGTGAAGAGAAGTGGCTGGAAATCATTCGCAAGACCTGGCGGAAAATGTCGGAGGAAGCCCAGGCATTTGCATTGTCGGGAGCCATCAAACTGCCCGAACCTCTGGTACCCCTGATTCAGAAAGCAGTCGCGTGAGGGTTCAGTCGTAGTGGACAGTGGTGCTCACCTCCCTGTGGTATGGATTGCGGCTTCCCTGCCGCAATGACGAGGTTTGAGAAAGATTATCGCCAACAAACTCCCCTGTCATCCCGGCAGGAAGCCGGGATCCAGACACCAGGGACGGGGCTGCCAGGTTGTTCAGAACTCGCTGGAAGATCCTGATTCGATTATGACGCTCACCTCCCTGTGGTATGGATTGCGGCATGGAGGCCGCAATCCAGACCACAGGGAGGTGAGCACCGACATGCCGATTAGGCACCCTGCTCA